>JAAZCO010000307.1 GCA_012513235.1 Gammaproteobacteria bacterium | reverse complement strand
TCAGCATGCACACACCCAGCGCGGCATAACTGATGGGCACCCAGAGCATATAGCTCATTAAATATATTTCTGTTTGTGCGTCGGGTGCTAGGGCGGGTGCGATCAGCCAGCGACTGGCCATCCAGAATAAGCCGATTACAATCTGTAAACCTATTACAAAGCGCACTGCGATCATCACTAAACTGTGCACGCGCTCTAATTGCTGTGAGCCGAGCAAGCGACCCACCATCGGTGGTATGGCCATGGTCAGAGCTAGCACAATCACGATTGAGAATAGCTCTAAACGGCTTCCCAGTGTCCAAGCAGCAATGGCAGAGCCGCCAAAGCCTGCAACTAAACGTGTCGCTAATAAAGATGCGCCACCTGGCATCAGTTGACTGAGCATAGCGGGAGCGCTGGTATTAAAAATCTCGCGTAATGCCGGCCCCGTAGGTAGTTTTACTGGGTCAAAAGCCAGCCACTGATGCTTGAGAATACGCGAGTACATAATGCCTGAGCCTATGATGCAGGCGACAACTGTGGCATAAGCAGCGCCGGGTAAGCCCCAGCCAAAGGTAAAGATAAATAGTGGATCAAGCAGCATGTTGAGTAGGCTAGTGATCACCATCATAAACCCGGGTAAGCGCGTATCGCCGTTGGCTCGTGAAATGCTATTGGCAAAGTATAAAAAGGCACCCAGCCAAGCGCTGGCAAGCCAAGGCAGCCAGTAACTTTCAGTGAAGGGAAGTAATTCTGGACTGGCCCCTAAAGCGCCCAGCAAGGGTATACGCAGTAACCAAATCACTGCGCATAGAAGTAAAGAAACACAGCAACCAGCGATAACCACCAGGCCGCCCATATGTTTAGCACGTTCAGGATCATTCGCGCCTAAGGCCCGAGAAATCAAAGCGGTAGAGGCAATACCAATACCAATTTGCACGCCAATCAGTAATTGCTGTAAAGGTAGAGTGAAGCCCAGAGCGGCCAGTGGCTGCATACCTAACATACTGATAAATACGCTATCGACCAGTTGAAAGCACATTAGCGCGACAGCACCAAACAACATGGGCCATGTCATAGTGAATAAGGCACGTCCCAGAGATTGATCTACTAAATATTTTTTCTGCATAACACTCTGCAATACTTACATTGAGCGAAGAGGGCGCTATGGTAGCACTCCTGCAGTCTTTGTGTGATCCTGCTAGTTGCGTGTTTCAGTCATCCAAGAAAGAGGAATAATCATATGAGTTCTCAACATAACGTGGCTTTTTCGGTCTTAGATTTAGCCTCACGTAAAGATGTTGACCAAGGTCCAGCACCTGCTTTACAGCGCTCCTTAGCTTTGGCGCAGCATGTTGAAAACTTAGGGTTTACCCGTTTTTGGGTGGCCGAACATCATAATATGGATGCCATTGTCAGTTCGGCAACCTCAGTGTTAATTGGCTATCTAGCGGCAGGTACCCAGCGTATTCGGGTTGGCTCCGGTGGCGTGATGCTACCTAACCATGCGCCTTTAGTGATTGCTGAGCAGTTTGGCACCTTAGAAGCTTTGTATCCAGGGCGTATTGATCTAGGGCTGGGCCGTGCGCCAGGCACTGATCCCATTACCGCGCGGGCGTTGCGTCGCGATCGCAGTGGTAGTGCGGATGATTTCCCAGCTGAAGTGGCTGAGCTGCAAGCCTTCTTAGGGCCGCGGCAAGCGGGGCAGAAAGTCATTGCCATGCCGGGTGTGGATAGCCATGTGCCGATTTGGTTGTTAGGTTCGAGTTTGTTTAGTGCGCAACTGGCCGCAGAACAAGGCTTGCCTTATGCCTTTGCCTCGCATTTTGCCCCGCGCATGATGATGCAAGCGATTGAGCTGTATCGTCGTCACTTTAAACCTTCAGCGGTACTGGAGAAACCCTATGTGATGCTGGGCGTACCTGTGGTGGCAGCTGAGACGGATGCGCGTGCGGAGTTTTTAGCGACTACCACCTATCAGCGCATTTTGGCCTTAATTCGCGGGCAAAATATGTTGATGCGTCCACCGGTAAAGGTGATGCATGATCTGTGGACGCCACAAGAGGAATATACGGTTAAAGAGTTTTTAAGTATGGCGATGATTGGCAGTGCTGCCACTATTGAGCAAAAGTTACAGGTGCTGTTACAGCATACGCAAGCGGATGAGCTGATTTTTACCTGTGATGTCTATGAGCAGGCGGATCGTTTGCGTTCATTTGATATCCTTGCTGGGTTGCAGGCGAACCTGTAACCCAGCAAGAGCAGCCCAGCACATATTTAGATCAATTAGCGCGGTTTAGCCGAAGGTTTGTTTTTACCGCCTTTACCTTCAGGTTTTTTGCGACGCTCTGCACGCAGCTTAGCTTCAGCAGCGGCTTTAGCTTGTTCGCGCTTATGCCACTGCGGTTTATCCTCTGCGCTACCTGTGGCGCGTGGAGGCAAGCCGGTGTGCTGGGTTAGCAATGGACGCGCAGCTTTATCGCCTTTGGCTGGCGTAGAGTTCTTGCGGCGCGCGCTCTGATAGCCATCGGTTTGCGGCTGATGAGCAGGGATCAGATGTTGCTTGCTGTCACCAATCAGATCAGTGCGGCCCATACGAATCAGTGCTTCACGAATTTGTGGCCATGATTTAGGGTCGTGATAACGCAAGAAAGCCTTATGCAAACGGCGTTGCTCCTCGCTTTTCACGATTTCCATCGCTGGGCTTTTGTAAGTGACTTTACGCAGCGGGTTTTTACCTGAGTGGTACATCGCCGTAGCGGTCGCCATCGGTGATGGGTAAAACGCCTGTACTTGGTCAGCGCGGAAGTTATTGCTTTTCAGCCACAGCGCGAGGTTGAGCATGTCCTTATCGGTGGTGCCTGGGTGCGCAGCGATAAAATAGGGAATCAAGTACTGCTCTTTGCCAGCTTCTTTAGAGAAGCGCTCAAACATCTTGCGGAAACGCTCGTAGCTGCCGATGCCGGGCTTCATCATATGATCAAGCGGGCCTTCTTCGGTGTGTTCTGGAGCAATCTTCAAGTAACCGCCAACGTGATGAGTAACCAGCTCGCGTACATACTCAGGTGACTCTACCGCCAAGTCATAACGCAGACCCGAAGCAATCAGCACCTTTTTCACACCCGGCAAATCACGCGCCTTGCGGTACAGCTCAATCAAGGAGCTATGGTCAGTATTCAGGTTGGGACAAATACCCGGGAACACGCAAGACGGCTTACGGCAGGCGGTTTCAATTTCCTTGGTCTTGCAAGCCAAGCGGTACATGTTGGCTGTTGGGCCGCCGAGGTCTGAAACCACACCAGTAAAGCCCGGGACCTTGTCACGCATATCTTCAATTTCTTGCAGAATCGATTCGTGCGAGCGGTTCTGAATAATGCGGCCTTCGTGTTCGGTAATCGAGCAGAAGGTACAGCCACCAAAGCAGCCGCGCATAATATTGACTGAGAAACGAATGGTTTCGTAAGCAGGGATTTTTTCTTTGCCGTATTTCGGATGCGGCACGCGTGCATAGGGCAGGCCAAACACATAGTCCATTTCCTCTGTTTCCAAAGGAATGGGCGGTGGATTGAGCCAGATATCTTGTTCACCATGACGCTGGACAATCGCACGGGCATTACCCGGATTGGTTTCTAGGTGCAGAATGCGGTTAGCATGCGCATACAAGACTGGGTCGTTACGTACTTTTTCAAAGGACGGAATACGAATCACCGTACGCTCGCGGGTCAGGCGTGGGTGATCAATCAGTTGCACCACTTGCACATCGTTGTGCTCGGCAGTTTGCGCTGCTTGCTGCTCAACGGCACACTCATCAGTGTCTTGGGTATTCACATAAGGATTGATAATACGATCCACTCGACCTGGACGGTCAATACGGGTGGAGTCCAGCTCAAACCAATCCGTTGGCGTATTACGACGAATAAAGGCCGTACCGCGAATATCATCAATATCAGTAATCGACTCGCCCCAAGATAAGCGCTGGGCCACTTCAACAATCGCCCGCTCAGCGTTACCGTAGAGCAAAATATCTGCCGTAGCGTCCATCAGGATCGAACGGCGCACATTGTCTTGCCAGTAGTCATAGTGGGCAATACGGCGCAACGAGGCTTCGATGCCACCTAAGACAATCGGGATATGACTGTAAGCTTCTTTGCAGCGTTGACTGTAAACCAGGCTGGCGCGATCAGGGCGCTTACCCGCTAGGCCACCTGCGGTATAGGCATCATCCGAGCGCATTTTGCGATCAGCGGTATAGCGGTTGATCATTGAGTCCATGTTACCGGCAGCCACACCAAAGAATAGGTTCGGCTCGCCGAGTTGCATAAAGTCATCTTTATTGCGCCAATCGGGTTGGCTGATAATACCAACGCGAAAACCTTGTGCTTCGAGCACGCGCCCAATCACCGCCATACCAAACGAGGGGTGATCGACATACGCATCGCCGGTGACAATAATCACATCACAAGAATCCCAACCCAGTTGATCCATTTCTTCGCG
>JAAZCO010000306.1 GCA_012513235.1 Gammaproteobacteria bacterium | reverse complement strand
GGGTTGAGCTGGAAGATGGCAAACACCAGCGCCAGCGCGGTCAGGGCTTTTTCGCCACCAGAGAGTAAATGAATGGTGCTGTTTTTCTTACCCGGTGGGCGCGCCATAATTGCCACGCCAGTGCTGAGCAAGTCATCGCCGGTCATGGTTAAGCTGGCATGGCCACCGCCGAAGACCTTTGGGAACAGCTCTTGTAAACCGCTGTTGATTAAATCAAAGGTGTCTTTAAAGCGATTGCGGGTTTCGCGGTCGATTTTGCGGATGACGTTTTCCAAGGTATCTAGCGCTTCTACCAAGTCATCGTTTTGCGCATCCAAATAGGTTTTGCGCTCAGACTGCTGGCGGTATTCTTCAATGGCGGCGAGGTTAATGGCGCCTAAACGTGCGATTTTCACCCCCACTTCTTGCAGCCGCTGCGCCCACACGCCGGCATCCGCAGTACTGGGTAACTGCTCTAGCAGGTGATGCACATCCAGCTCTAAGGCTTGCAGTTGCTGGATAAGAGTGTCTTTTTGTACCGTAAGGGTTTGCAGGGCCAAGCGCTGGCCTTCGAGCTGTTCGCGTACATTGTGTGCGCGCTGTTCGGCTTGGCTGCGTTGTTTATCGGCTTCACGCATTTGCGTATCAGCATCTTCAAGTGCGGTGCGGGCGGCGCGTAATTCATCGTCAGTGGCGAGGCGTGTTTGCAACAGCTCTTCTAATTGTGCGCGCAACTCATCAATCGGTGATTCGCCTTCTTCAAGGTTTAACCTGAGCTGAGCATGACGCTGGTCGGCTTGAATAAACTGCTGCTCCAGACGCTGCAACGCTTGTTCAGTGGAGCGCTGTTGCGTGGTTAAGGTGCTGATGCGCAGCGCCAGCTGATGCTGGGTATTTTTATCCTGCTGTGCTTGTTGGCGCAGCTGCTCAAACTGGCTGCGCAACTGGCTTTGCTCGGCTTGCAACTGCTGTTGACTCTGCTCGGAGGCGGCCATCTGCTCTAATGCATCTTGCAGTAATAAGCGCGCTGCGCCGATATGCTCGGCTTCGATCTGTTGCTGCTCAGTGACATCGGCGAGCTCAGCGGTGATGGCTACACGGCGCAATTGCAACTGCTCAACGCGGGCGGTTTTGGCGGCCAGTTGGCTTTTCAGTTCACTCAAATTACGATGAGCGTTTTGCTCGGTGCGGCGCAATTGCTCGCTGTGCTCTTGAACTGAGCGGCGCGCGCTGTGCAGCTCTTGTAGTTGCTCATCCAGCGCCTGCAGTTGCTCTTCTAGCTGCGCAACCTCGAGCTGTAACTCATCCAATTCCTGCGCCCGCGCCAGCACACCGCGGCTGTTATCTTCACCGCGCTGTACGGTCAAAAAGTGCGCAGCTAACCAATAACCATCTTGGCTGACTACGCTTTCGCCACTGTTCAACTGTGGGCGTAATTGCAGCGCCTCATCCAAGCTAGCCACGGCATACACCTTGGCCAACCAAGGCGACACATCCAGCCCAGCGCTGATGACTTTACTCAGCAAGCTGTTGGCAACCGGCGGCACGGCGACGCTGTCGCTGACTAAACGCAGGTGGCCAGTGTGCAAGCTGCTGATATCAAGCTCAGCCCAATCCGTCACTTGCACGGCTTGTAAGTCAGCGGCCAATACCGTCTCGACCGCCAGCTCCCAACCGGCGGCAACTTTGAGTCCTTCGAGCAGGCGCGGCTGTTGCTGTAATTGCTGACTTTCGAGCCACTCTTGTACACCTTGCTCAGGGTTCAGAGCGGCCTGCTGTAAAGCTTCAAGCGCAGACATGCGGCCTTGTAAGCGTTGCAGCTGACCTTGCAATTGTTGCTGTTGTTGCTGCTTGGCGCTGAGCTGTTCTTGGGTGTCGTGCAGTTGCGCAGTTTGCTGTTGTTGCGTGGCGGATACTTCATCCAGATGCGCTTGCGCCTCATCGGCTTGGCTGTGCAACTCGTCGAGGGTTACCGCTAAAGAGTCGGTATCTAAGCCTTGCTGCTCATCTTGCAAACGTTGCTGACGCGTCAGTAAACGCTGGCTGTTGTGCTCTAACTGCTCGATGCGTGTGCGCTGTACTTGAGCGTTGCTGCGCGGCTGCGCACTCTGCTCGGTGAGGGCATTCCAGCGCTCTTGCCAGTCGTGCATCGAGTCTTCTGCTTGGGTAAAAGCCGCAGCAGAACACTCGGCATGCAACTCGGCCTCGGCTTGCTGCTCCTGCAACATCGCACATTCTTCAGTCAAGCTGGCCAGTAATTCACGATCAGCGGCTAAGTGGCTTTCAGTGTCCACCCGTGCACGTTCAGCTTCGCGCAAATCATCTTGCAACTGACGCAAGCGCTGCTGAGCATGCTGAATGCTTTGCTCTTGACGCGCAATATCCGCGCCCACGGCATAAAAACGCCCTTGCACACGGTTAAAAGTATCAGATAAATCATGATGCCCATCACGCAGCAGTTCAATTTTGGCATCGGCTTGGCGCTGCTCGGCAATGCAGGCTTCGAGCGCGGTTTCCAGCTCAGCAATCACTGCGCCCTGCTCGCCGGAATGGCCATTGAGTTGCTGCCAACGTAAGGCAATCAACTGCGCCTGTAGATTATGTTCTTCAGCTTTATAGGCTTGATACTGCTCGGCGGCATGCGCTTGGCGTTGCAGGCGTTCGATTTGTCGACCCAGCTCTTCACGCAAATCCGAGAGGCGCTCGAGGTTTTCTTGGGTGCGGCGAATGCGGTTTTCGGTTTCACGGCGGCGTTCTTTATATTTTGAAATACCGGCCGCTTCTTCAATAAAGATCCGCAAATCATCCGGACGCGCTTCAACCAAGCGGGAAATCATGCCCTGTTCAATAATCGCGTAACTGCGCGGACCTAAGCCCGTACCGAGAAAAATATCAGTGATATCACGGCGACGGCATTTCACCCCATTTAAAAAGTAAGTGCTTTGCGCTTCACGGGTCACGCGGCGGCGAATGGAGATTTCCGCGTAACTGGCATATTCACCCTGCAAGCTGCCGTCGCTGTTATCAAATACTAATTCGATGCTGGCTTGTGCCACCGGCTTGCGACTGGTCGAGCCGTTGAAAATCACATCTGTCATTGACTCGCCGCGCAGGTTCTTAGCCGAGCTTTCACCCAACACCCAACGCACCGCATCAATAATATTGGATTTACCACAGCCATTGGGGCCCACCACAGCGGTCATATTGCTGGGAAAGCTCACAGTGGTGGGATCAACAAAGGATTTAAAGCCCGCAAGGCGGATGCACTTTAGACGCATAACTCAGCGCTCTCTGGGTAAGGCACGCAAGGCCAGTTGACAGTTTTTCTGTGCATAGGCTTGCAGTAACTGGCGAATCTTTTCGGTATGGCGCGCCTGCACTGCCACTAACAATTGGTCAAAAATACGGGTGAATTGCGCCATCTCTACGCTGCGCTGTTTAAACGCGGCGTAATAAGTGCGACTGACCGCGGGCATCACATTCGCCAAAGCTTGCTGCAAATAAGGATTATCGACAATGGGCGCAGCCACTTCGACGATGGCAAAGCTGTGTTGAATAAAGGCTTCCACATCGTTGTTTTGCACACTGTCTTGCATGGCGCGCCGCACGCGCAGAAAGGGCAATAATTGCGCCTGTGTCTGCCAGCGCTGTGCTAACAAAGTGCCCAGTAAAATATACAACTCGGTACTTAAGTCATATAAATCCTGCACATTTTGTGCAGTCAGTACGCGCACTTGCGCACCACGGCGCGGATAGATGTCCACCAGATAGCGGCGTTGCAGTAACAATAATGCTTCGCGCACCGAACTGCGGCTGACATGGTAGGTTTGCGTAATAGCCACTTCACGCAGCGCAACACCACCAGCCAACTCGCCCGTCACAATACGCTGCGCCAATGCATCAGCAATACTATGCGTTAAACACCCTGCATCGTGCTGCAACATAACCCGCTCATACCATCGATAAAATAGCCGCGCAGTGTAGCAAAAAACCACCTCCCGCGTTGTTGATAAAACCCAGTTAGATATTAGCCCTGCATTCATGCAGCACGAATGATTGATCTATCAACTCCATACAGTTTCAGTGACTGATACCAATAACAAACACACAACGGCTACCTATAAAAAACTTGCCAACAACTCCTATATTCAACAAGTAGCGCGCGAGTGATGCGACAAGCGTAGCCATGGATGGCGCAGCGCCCGACTTGGAGCAGGATGCTCCATGGAGGGAAAAGCACACTCGCGCGCTACGACATGCGCATATCCTGTTACACGGCATTCAGAATACCTAACAGACACATATCTAAATATTTTGCAGTAAACTCCACATACAAAATCCGCAGCCAAAACATATCTCAACCCGACACTTCATAGCAAAGGCACAGCACAATGACCGACACCCATCACGCACAACTCCACTGGGACGAGCAAGGCCAACCGCTATCGAGTCAATTTGATGATGTGTATTTTTCTAAAGCTTCAGGCCTCGCCGAATCGCAACACGTATTTCTTAAGCACAACCAACTCCCC
>JAAZCO010000305.1 GCA_012513235.1 Gammaproteobacteria bacterium | reverse complement strand
CTGTGTGTCGGCGGCCCGCCGACTTTGGGGCGCAAAATTATAAATGCTCAATACCAGTGCATAAAACTAAGCACTCCATCCACGAATGATGTCCTGCGCTGGGCATCAAACTGGATGGAAGTATATCGCTAGAGTGGCCTTCAGGCCTGATTTCAGCGGTTAGGCTGGAGATTATCCCAAACAGCTAAACTCGGTTCAGCTTGGTTAAGTGTGTAGAAGTGCAAACCAGGAGCGCCACCTTCAAGTAGGCGTTCGCACATGTTTGTAATAACTTCTGCACCAAAGGCTTGGATGCTTGCTGAGTCGTCGCCGTACGCTTCGAGTTGTTTACGTATCCAGCGCGGTAGCTCAGCACCACAAGAATCAGAAAAACGCGCCAATTTACTGTAATTGGTAATTGGCATAATGCCTGGCACGATTGGGATATCGATACCGAGTTTACGCACTCTATCAACAAAATAGAAGTAACAATCGGCATTAAAGAAATATTGGGTAATCGCGCTGTCAGCACCGGCATGCACTTTACGAGCGAAATTTTGTAGATCGACTTCAAAATCGCGGGCTTGTGGATGCGTCTCTGGATAGGCTGCTACTTCAATATAAAAATGGTCGCCGGTTTCCTTGCGGATAAACTCTACTAGCTCGTTGGCATAGCGTAATTCACCGTTAGCCATACCCATACCGGAAGGCAGGTCGCCGCGCAAAGCCACAATACGCTTAATGCCTGCATTTTTATAAAGATTGAGCAGTTCGCGTAAATCTTCTTTGCTGTCACCCACGCATGAGAGGTGCGGTGCGGTGGGTACTTTAATTTCGCCGTCTAACTGTAAAACAGTATTGAGCGTACGGTCACGCGTTGAACCACCGGCACCATAGGTGCAAGAGAAAAACTCAGGATTATAACTAGCCAGCTGTGCTGCGGTGGTTAGCAATTTTTCATGGCCAGCGTCGGTTTTAGTGGGGAAAAACTCAAAACTAATATGAGGTTGATCGCTCATAGAACAGGTCTCTAAATATCAAGGTGTTGTGCAGCCACGATGCAAAAAGGGGCAGCCAAGCCACCCCCTTTTTCTGGCAACTTAGTAGCGGTAAGTTTCTGGCTTGTAAGGGCCGTCTACTGGTACGCCAATGTAGTCAGCTTGCACGTCGGTCATGCGGGTAATCACACCACCAAAGCCTTTGACCATTTCTAGAGCAACTTCTTCGTCGAGTTTTTTCGGTAACACTTCAACGGTTAATGCGGCTGCTTTTTGCTCAGCATTGAGTTGGGCGAACTTACGCTCAAATAAGTGCATTTGCGCTAAGACTTGGTTAGCAAATGAGCCATCCATAATGCGGCTTGGGTGACCTGTTGCGTTACCCAAGTTCACTAAACGACCTTCTGATAACAGAATCAGGTAGTCATCGTTACGTGGGTCAAATGCACCAGCGCCGGTACGGTGAACTTTGTGTACCTGTGGCTTAACTTCTTCCCATGCCCAGTTTTTACGCATAAATGCTGTGTCGATTTCATTGTCAAAGTGACCAATGTTGCAGACTACAGCGCGCTTTTTCAGTGCTTTGAGCATGCCTGCATCGCAGACGTTGGCGTTACCGGTGGTGGTGACGATTAAGTCAATTTTACCCAGCAGCGCTTTATCGATAGAGGCATCAGTGCCGTCATTGATACCGTCGATGTATGGCGAGACCAGTTCAAAACCGTCCATGCAGGCTTGCATCGCGCAGATTGGGTCAACTTCAGAGACTTTAACAATCATGCCTTCTTGAACCAATGATTGTGCTGAGCCTTTACCCACATCACCGTAACCGACAACCAAGGCTTGCTTACCGGATAACAGGTTATCGGTACCGCGCTTGATGGCATCATTGAGGCTGTGACGGCAACCGTATTTGTTGTCGTTTTTGCTCTTGGTCACAGAGTCATTCACGTTAATCGCTGGGATTTTCAGTGTGCCTTTGTTGAGCATTTCCAGCAGACGGTGTACGCCTGTGGTGGTTTCTTCAGTCACGCCATGGACGTTTTCTAAAACCTGTGGGAAGCGCTCATGCAGGATACCGGTTAAGTCACCACCGTCATCCAAAATCATATTAGCGTCCCAAGGCTGGCCATCTTTAAGGATGGTTTGCTCGATGCACCACTCGTATTCTTCTTCAGTTTCGCCTTTCCAAGCAAACACTGGAATACCCGCAGCAGCAATCGCCGCAGCCGCTTGGTCTTGGGTTGAGAAAATGTTGCAGCTTGACCAGCGCACTTCAGCGCCCAGTTCGGTCAGCGTTTCAATCAACACTGCAGTCTGGATAGTCATGTGGATGCAACCAAGGATTTTTGCACCCTTAAGTGGCTGCTCGCCTGCGTACTTAGTACGCAAACCCATTAGAGCTGGCATCTCAGACTCAGCAATAATAATTTCACGACGGCCCCAATCGGCCAGTGACATATCCGCAACTTTATAATCAGTAAAATCAGCAACAGCGCTCATAAAATGAGTTCTCCATTCGTAATAATCGAATGGGCGCCGTTTACAAATATGCAGTCGTATCAACAACTGGAAGGCAACGTGTTCGAGCCTGACAGGAGAATCCTGCTGCAGCGCCCCTCGAAACTGTTGGTCACTATGGCTTGGCCATAGCGCGGGGTGATTATAGCGAGGCTTTGCAAATTGACAAAGGGGTAAAACGGGAAGAATTTGCTGTGTTGGCGTAAATTTGTATTAAAGTACAGAGCCTATCGATGACAACTAGAGCAGTAGGAGTGGTTATGACCCTTGCATATTGGTGTGTGTTAGTTGCGATTTTCTTACCTTATGCTGCAACTGTCTTGGCTAAAGCCAGTGCTGGCGGTTTTAGTCCGCAGCATAATCGTGATCCGCGAGCGTTTTTAGCAGGTGCGCAAGGTTTGGCCAAACGTGCCAATAATGCCCAGCAAAATGGTTTTGAAATCACTCCAGCGTTTGCGGCAGCGGTGATTATTGCGCATGTGGTTGGCGTTGCTGAACAAGGGCTGATTGACCAAATTGCCTGTGCTTTTGTCATCAGTCGCGTGCTGTATACTTTATGTTATGCAGCGGACTGGTCACTCTTGCGCTCACTGGTATGGGCGGTTGGTGTGGGCTTAATTGTTAGTTTGTTCGTGCTGTCAGCCTGATATGCAGCGCTACACCAGTGTATCGAGAGCGTGCTAAGAGATTTTATGGGACTAGGTCCGGCTTAGGCTCAATTCAATGATGTGATGTTAATTAAAGTGGTGAACTTGTGTTAAAGCGTAGTGTATTACTGGTAATGGCCATGAGTTTAGCTGCCTGTGGCGGTGTTGACCCAGATTCACCTTTGGGTAAACGTAAGGCGATTTTTAAAGAAATGCTCACTGTCAGTGAAGACTTAGGTGGCATGTTGCGCGGACGCCTTGCCTATGATGAGCAACTGTTTACCGAAAAAGCAGTACGCCTAGATACTATTTCTAAAGAACCTTGGCAGCACTTTCCAACCGTTCAAGAAGATGAGAAAAACTCAGCCCGTGACGAAGTCTGGAAAGAGCAAGAGCGTTTTCAAGAGTTAGCGCGGGCGTTAGAAGAAACCACAGCGCATTTAGTACTGAGCACCACTGAGCCGCCGCTGAATAAGAGTGTGTTAAGTGTGCGAGTACAAGCGGTTGAGGATGCTTGCGAGTCCTGTCACAAAGAGTTTAGAGCCTATTAAGTTGCGTATTCAGCGCTGACACTCAGTTAGTAAAGCTTGTGAGTGCAGCGCTGAATAGCCTGTTGCAGCTTTAGTGCAGCGCGCGGAATGATTCCATCAGCGCTGGAATACCTTTAAACATACCTACACCTGCCATCACCGTGCACAGCACGATAAAGACGATGGAAGGGATAATCCAACGGTCAGTACGGGTCATTTTCTGGCCGCGTT
>JAAZCO010000304.1 GCA_012513235.1 Gammaproteobacteria bacterium | reverse complement strand
GTCTGGTGAATGAAGACACTGATACCTTTGCCGTGGGTGCGGTACTGACCTGGTAAATCGTTTGTGCTGAACCCCAGCCAGAAGTGTGTATGCCTTCTGGCTTTTTTGTGGCTGCTACTTTAGTAGGTGCTACTCGCCACTCAAGGGGCATGGGTTTCTAGGCAGATACTTTTAAAATAGGCACATAACAGGTAGGTGAATTATGGGTCTTGGACGATTGTCTTTCGAAAATGAATGCATCACAACTGCGGTCTCCTTTGCGCAAGTATCAGACGATGTTGCGCAGGATTTAGCGCGGCAATTGATCAGCCCCTATTTGGGTTTTGTGGTGTTTTTCTGTTCGGCTGAATATGATTTGCCTGCCTTGTCCCATGCTTTAGAGCAGTCGTTTGGTGGCGTGCCTTTAGTCGGCTGCACCACCGCCGGTGAGATCAGTGAAGACGGTTACGGTCGCGGCTGCATCAGTGCGATTGGTTTTGATCATCGCCATTTTTCTATCGCCAGTGTCTTGATTGATGAAATGGAGCGTTTCAGCCTCTATGACGCACAAGAATTGGTCGAGAGTCTAGTCAGTGATTGCCGCAGTAACGCCGTCGCGCCGATTAAAGATCACAGTTTTGCCTTAACCCTATTGGATGGCTTATCCAGTCGCGAAGAAGTGGTGCTGGCCACGCTCAGTGCTGCGCTGGGCAGTATTCCGCATTTTGGCGGTTCAGCTGGCGACGACAATCATCTAAACCACACCCATGTGTATTACGGTGGTCAGTTTCACAATGGCGCAGCAGTGGTGGTGTTGATCAACACCCATTTGGATTTTGAAGTCTTTACCACCCACCACTTGCAGCCCTCCACAGAAAAGCTGGTGGTGACCAAGGTGGACAGTGATTCTCGGCGCGTGCTGGAGCTCAATGCCGAGCCTGCCGCGCAAGAATATGCACGGCTGATTGGCCGGCGCGTAGATGAGTTGGATATGCATCTGTTTGCCAGTCATCCCTTGGCGGTGAAAATCAGTGATTACTATTATCCACGGGCGATTCAGCAAACCAATGCGGATCACAGTCTGACGTTTTACTGTGCGGTGGAAAACGGCATTGTCCTTACCGCCATGCACACCTCGTCGCTGCTGGATAACGTTAATCAACTCTTTGCTGGCTTGAATGAACGCCTAGGCGAGCTTTTGATCACCATAGGTTGCGACTGTTTTTTACGCCGTTTGGAGATTGATACCAAGGGCGGCCAGCAGGCGATTGAGCAGGTGTTGCAAGCGCAAAACGTGATTGGTTTTAACACCTACGGTGAGCAGTTTAATGGCATGCATATCAATCAAACCTTTACCGGTGTAGCAATTGGACGGCCAAAATATGGAGCAGATTGATCTCGCCACGCAAATACTGGCTTTGCAGCAAGAAAATAACAAACTGCGCCGGATCAATGCTGCTCTGGTGGAGCGCGTGGAGTCGGGGGCGTCACAAAGCTCGGATTCTTATACCGCGTTTCGTCACTCCGTTGTCTTGGCCGAACAAGTGCGTGAGCGCACCGATGCACTGAATCAAACCATGGCCGATTTAAAGCGCAGCAACACCTTGCTCAGCGATGCGCGCCATACCGCTGAAGTGGCACATCAGCACCTCATCGATGCCATTGAAAGCAGCAGCGAAGGCTTTGTACTGTTTGATAAAGACCAACGCATTGTATTGTTTAATCGCCACTTTAAGAATTTTTGGGATAAAAGCGCCTTTCGTATCGGTGTTGGCACCAGTCTGCATGAGGTGAAATCCTATATTGAAGGTGCCGGCATGGTGGTGGAAAAGCAGCGCAGTGGTCGCCAGCGTTTGCTCTATCGTTTGCGTGCTGGGCGCTGGTTGCAAGTCACTGAACGACCCACGCAAGAAGGCGGTTTGGTGATTTTATACACCGACATCACCGAGCTTAAACACAGTGAAACCCAGCGCCGCGAACAAGCGCTGGCGCAGAAAACCCGCATGCTGCAACAAACCGTGGATAATCTTTCGCAAGGCGTGGTCATGGTCAACGCCAAGGGCGTGTTGGAGCTGTGGAATCACCGCTTTTTACAGCTGTGTGATTTGCAGCCTATCGAG
>JAAZCO010000303.1 GCA_012513235.1 Gammaproteobacteria bacterium | reverse complement strand
TAACCGTTTACTCAATGATTTCTATGGTTATGAAATTGCCGCAGATGGCTCGATGGCGGCGCCGCTGGGCAGTCACGTCAACCCCCATACTGCTGGCGGCATTATTGAAGGTGGCTACTTAGGTTTTGCTGAACTGCAATATGCGCATATGCCCTTGCCTGGTGAAAAGCTGGTGGCGTTCTTATCTGACGGTGCTGCTGAAGAGCAACGCGGTAGTGACTGGATTCCGCGCTGGTGGCGTGCTGAAGACAGCGGCCCAGCCTTTCCAATTATGATTGCCAATGGTCGTCGTATTGAGCAGCGCACGCAAATGGGTACGCCGGAAGGTTTAGCCAGTTTTGAGCGTCACCTGCGTGGTTGTGGTTTTGACCCGATTGAGTTTGATGGTCGTGACCCTGCAGCCTTTGTCTGCACTTTGTGGGAAATGGAACAGCGTCTTGAGCGCCGTGTGCAAGAGAAAAACAGCGGCATTTTATCTTATCCGCTGCCGATACCATACGGTATTGCTGAGACTGTAAAAGGTTTTGGTTTCTACGGTGCCGATGAAAATAAAGCGCACAACTTACCACTGCCCGGCAATCCGCATGTGGATGTTGAGTCGCGCGACTTATTTAACAAACATATTAAGCCGCTCTATGTGTCGCCAGAAGATATGCGCGAAGCATTAGAGTTACTCAATACGCACCAAGCGCAAAACCGCCCATTGGAGCGTGATAACCCGCTGGCCAACCGCCATCCGCATACTCCTGTGCAGCCAGAGTTGCATTACCGTGATGATGCTTGCTCAACCATGGCCGCGCTCGATCGTTACTTTGTTGACTTGGTGGCCGCTAACCCAGACTTGCGCCCGCGCGTGGGTAACCCCGATGAGTTGGCCAGTAACCGTTTGACTGAAGTGTTGAAAACTTTGCGTCACCGCGTCAGTGAGCCAGAAAGTGATTTGGAAGCCGTGGATGGCAAAATCATCACCGCGCTGAACGAAGAAGCGGTGGTATCGGCCTGCTTAGCCAACCAAGGTGGTTTAAACCTGGTGGCCAGCTATGAAGCCTTCTGCGTAAA
Organism: Gammaproteobacteria bacterium; assembly: GCA_012513235.1. GTDB lineage: Bacteria > Pseudomonadota > Gammaproteobacteria > Pseudomonadales > Pseudomonadaceae > Denitrificimonas. The sequence continues at coordinate 1,607 of JAAZCO010000303.1, read as the reverse complement.
AATGCTCGGCGCTGTGCGTCAAAGCTTGATTTACTCGCGTCAGCAAAAAGAAATTGGCCGTCCCGCTGGTTGGTTAGGCTGGCCGCTCGTGGCCACCTCGCACACCTGGGAAAACGGTAAAAACCAACAATCACACCAAGACACCACCTTCTGTGAAGCCTTATTGGGCGAGATGAATGATGTGTCACGCGTGTTATTTCCAGCAGACCACAACAGTATGCTAGCGCTCTTGCCGCAGATTTACAGTGCGCGCGGGCAGATTGCTTGTGTGGTTGCCGCTAAGCGTGATCGTCCGGCGTACTTTACTCAAGCGCAAGCTGAGCAATTGGCCCGTGATGGCGCCATTGTGGTGAAAGAATTTGAAGGCGCTGATCCCTTACTGTTGATTGCCAATGGTAGCTACCAGTTAGAGCAAGTGCTGCGTGCTGCGCAACGCTTAGAAGAAGCTGAAATGGGCTACCGCGTGGTGTATTTACAAGAGCCAGGTCGTTTCCGTGCGCCACGTGACCGTTGGGAATTAGAAAGCCTAGCCAGTGATGAGTTGGTTGAGCAGTTGTTTCCAAGTCGCTTCCGCATGCGTGTGCTATTAACGCATATGCGTCCAGAAGTGATGCGTGGTCATTTATGGACCATTCTGCCGGATGCTCACAACACCTACGTGTTGGGCTACCGTAACCGCGGCGGTACCTTGGATGAGTTTGGTATGCAGTTTGTCAACCGTGCGTGCTGGGGTAATGTGCTGGCCGCCTGTGCGCGCCTGCAAGACTTACCACGCACGGCCTTGCTGACCATTGAAGAAGCGGCAGCAGTGGCAGGCAAGGGTGATCCGCAAGTTCTGCGTTAAAGCTAGCTCGAGTTGTACCCGTAACCCGCGCAGCGTTTAACCACCTGCGCGGGTTATTTTTTTGTGGTACAAAAGTTGATCGTAAAACACAAAGGTGCAGAGCGCGTTTGCCAGGTGTTTTGCATTCAAATAAAGAGGATTGAGCATGGCCGGTTTGATTTTCCCTTGGCGCGCCGGTAATCAGTTTCAGTTGTTGGTCGATGGTCCGGCTTTTTTTACCGATTGGCTGGCGCGTATTGAGCAAGCGCGTGAGCAGATTGATATTGAACTCTACTTAGTCAGTAGCGGCGAGAGTGCTAATCGTGTTGAAGCAGCATTGATTGCAGCGGTGCAGCGCGGCGTGCGTGTACGTTGCCTATTTGATGGCTTTGGCAGCCGTCGTTTGCGCAGTGCTCAACGTCAGCATTGGCTGGCTGCGGGGATTGAGTTGCGTTTTTATAATCCACTGCGTTGGCAACGAGGCTTAGAGAACTTTTACCGTGACCACCGCAAGCTCCTAATCATCGATCAGCAGGTGGCTTATATTGGTGGCACAGGTCTAACGGATCAGTTTTGGCAGCCTGATAGCGAGTACAGTCAGTGGCACGAAGTAATGGTGCGCGTGGCCGGACCTGTGGTCAGTGATTGGCAAAATTTATTTGATTCGCAATGGCGCAGCTGCATTCAGCGGTTTTTTTGGCAGCAAAATAACAGTCCGAAAAAAGTGCCGCAATACAATATGCCAGCGCTGCCATTTGCCAATGTGGGCAAAGCCCGTGTGGCT
>JAAZCO010000302.1 GCA_012513235.1 Gammaproteobacteria bacterium | reverse complement strand
GCAGATGATTTTTTATGATAATAACGATGATATAAGGAGCACAGCAATGCGCGTCATTCTGCTAGGAGCGCCAGGTGCCGGAAAAGGTACACAGGCCGTATTTATTACTAAGAAGTTTGGTATCCCACAGATCTCAACCGGCGACATGCTGCGTGCAGCAGTTAAAGCTGAGAGCCCACTGGGTTTAAAAGTTAAGAACGTGATGCAAACCGGTGGTTTGGTATCCGATGAGATCATTATTGATCTGATTAAAGAGCGTATTACCGCAGATGATTGCGCTAATGGCTTCTTGTTCGACGGTTTCCCACGCACTATTCCGCAAGCCGAAGCATTGCGTGAAGCGGGTGTGGAAATTGATCATGTGATTGAAATCGCTGTCGAAGACGAAGAAATTGTTGGCCGTATTGCCGGTCGTCGTATGCACCCCGCTTCAGGCCGTACTTACCATGTTGAACACAACGCACCTAAAGTTGCAGGTAAAGACGATGAAACGGGCGAAGATCTGATTCAGCGCGAAGATGATAAAGAAGAAACCGTACGCCACCGTTTGTCTGTGTATCACGCACAAACCAAGCCGTTAGTTGCTTTTTATCAAGATATCGCAGCAGTCAATGGCACGCCTAAGTACAGTGCAATTGAAGGTGTCGGCTCAGTTGAGCAGATTACCGCTAAGGTTTTAGCTGCGTTAGATTAAGCTAAAATTTGGGAATATATTCGCTGTTGCGCTGAATTTTATCGGTGTAGTAGCGAATGTATTCTTGCTGATATGTGACCTGTAATTCCCCTCTATGCAGTCTCCCTGCTACAATTGTATTTTTCTTATTTGACTATCAATCATGACGACTTTATTGGCGCTCGATACCGCCACTGAAGCCTGTTCCGTTGCGTTATTGCACAATGGACAAGTCTTCAGCCGTTACGCGGTCATTCCCCGTTTACATGCACAATCTATTTTACCGATGATCAGCGAAGTACTGGCTGAAGCTGGTGTAGCGAAAACTGATCTAGAAGCGATTGCCTTTGGTCGTGGTCCAGGTGCCTTTACTGGCTTGCGCATTGCAGTGGGTGTCGTACAGGGCTTGGCCTTTGCTCTGCGTATTCCTGTGTTGCCAGTCTCTAATCTGGCTGCCATTGCTCAACGTGCTTGTCGCGAACAGTCAGTGCAACAGGTTGCTGTGGCGATTGATGCGCGCATGGATGAGGTGTATTGGGGCTGTTATGCCATGGTTGATGGTGAGGTACGCTTGCAAGATATTGAAGCTGTACTGGCGCCAGAGCATGCCCAATTGCCTTGCGCTGCAACAGGTGAATGGTTTGCGGCGGGCACTGGTTGGCAAGCCTATGGCGAGCGCATTAATGTGGCAGTGACAGGTCGAGCTGAACAATTATTACCCCATGCTGAAGATATTTTGACCTTGGCGCAAGGGATGTGGCAACGCGGTGAAGCAGTGAGTGCGGATGCGGCGCAGCCGATTTATTTGCGTGATCAAGTGGCTACGCCTAAGCAGTCTTAGCGGCATTGAACTGTGCTCTAAGTCTAGTTACAGTGTGGCTCTATTGATGAGATTTTAACCTTATGCGTATTGACGGTTTTTCGCCTGCTTATGTGCCCAACAGAACCACGCGCCCTGACACCAGTGCGCAGATGGATGATGCTGTTCGCCAAGCAGAAAGCCGTATGCGTCAGCAGCAGCCGGCCAATGCCACTGACTCGCTACGCTTAGATACGCCTCAAGCTGTGCAGCGTCCTTCTGCACAGATACAAATTCAGCAATATGAGGCGCGCCAAGCCTTAAATAATCCAGCGCAGCAGTACCAAGCGAGTAAAGCTTTAGCCAGCTACAGCACTACTGCTGCATTTAGTCATAAGGCAGAAGAAGCTGCCACTGTCTTAGGTCTTGATCTGTACGCTTAATGTCTGATTTAACTGCAACTACCCCTGTTTTAATCCGTGTTGACGCTATGACACCGGCCGACCAAGCTGTTGCCCAGCAGTGGGCGCATGAGTTGGCTTTGCCGCAAACTGGTGAAGCGGAGTTCGCTTTACAGGTCAGTGTTGATGGTTTGCAATTACAAGATCTAGGTGCTGCAGCGCCGGGTCCTGTACGTGTCGATTTTATCGAGGGTGCGCTAGCTCACCGCCGTCAATTTGGTGGTGGTAG
>JAAZCO010000301.1 GCA_012513235.1 Gammaproteobacteria bacterium | reverse complement strand
CCAAGCTGATGGATGCTTGAGCTTGCAACAGTGTGGCCACAGTTTCTTCAAGAGTGGGCCAGTGTTGTTTAACGTCACCGATTTTTCCGGAGCCCAACCATTTGCGAAAGGCTTCAGCATGATCACGCACATGCCCTGCCTGAACTAAATACTGGGCAAAGTGTGGGCGAGCAGGCGCATTGGCACTGTCGCCGAGTTCGGCTTGGATCGCCTGAGCTCCTTCAAGCGCATTAGGAATCCCTTTTGCGGCTAGACGTTTAGCGATTTCTTCTGAGCGCAACCAGCGACCGGTATGCAAAGCTTGCGTCGCAGCAATAATCGCTGGGTCATCTATAGCAAAGTTATAACCCAAGATATGGATAGTGGTGCCGCCCCACACACAGGACAACTCAATACCATTGATAAGCTGTAGCCCCATTTCATCTGCGGTGCGCTGGGCTTCTGGTAAACCCTCGATCGTGTCATGATCGGTTAATGCCAGAATTTTCACGCCTTGCTCATGCGCGCGAAGAACTAACTCACGTGGTGTTAAGGCACCATCGGAGGCTGTACTGTGACAATGTAGATCTATATCCATTTTCAATGCTTACGCTTGCGGCTGTGTTTGCTATTATGCCGTTTCCTTTCTGTTATGGCGCGTACTGTGAAACAATTCATCGATTTTATCCCTCTTATCTTGTTTTTTATCGTCTTTAAGCTCGAGCCGCGTGATATTGAGTTGGCCGGACAGGTGTTTTCTCTGGGCGGTATCTTTAGCGCAACGGCGGTTTTGATCATCAGTTCACTGGTGGTGTATGGCACTTTGTTTGCTATGCAGCGTCGTTTGGAAAAAGGCCAATGGTTAACTTTAGTGGGCTGCTTGTTTTTTGGTGGCTTAACTTTAACCTTCCATAGTGAAACCTTCTTAAAGTGGAAAGCACCTATAGTGAATTGGTTGTTTGCCTTAGGTTTTGCCGGCAGCCACTTTATTGGCCAGCAACCGCTGATCAAACGCATTATGGGCCATGCACTCACCTTGCCTGACCGAGTTTGGACGCAACTGAACATTGCTTGGGTGATGTTCTTTATCGTTGCCGGTTCTGCTAACTTATTTGTCGCCTTTACCTTTCATGAGATTTGGGTCGACTTTAAAGTATTTGGCAGCTTAACTATGACCGTGCTGTTTTTAATTGGCCAAGGCATATTTTTAGCCAAACACATGCAAGATCAGCCCGAAAAACCCAATAAGGAATTATAACCCATGCTGTATGCCGTTATTGCCACAGACAAATCTGATAGTTTAGCCAACCGTATGGCTGCGCGCCCTGCCCATTTAGCGCGTTTACAGGCGTTGCAAGATGCAGGTTGCTTAGTGTTAGCTGGACCTCACCCAGCAATTGATAGCAGTGATCCTGGTAATGCAGGCTTTACTGGTAGCTTAGTCGTGGCTGAGTTCGCTTCATTACAAGCAGCACAAGACTGGGCTGCAGCTGATCCATACTGCGCTGCTGATGTGTATGCGGATGTTGTAGTTAAGCCGTTTAAACAAGTCTTTCCAAATTAATGATGCTGTCTATACAACACGCTGGAGTGGTTAAAAGTTCATGAGCACTATTTTGTTAGTGGACGATGATCAAGAACTCAGTGAGCTTTTGATCAGCTGGCTGAGTCAGGAAGGCTTTAATCTGCATGCTTGTTTTGATACACAAAGTGCCCGTGAATACTTAGATCGCAACCCTGAGCCTGATGCGGTGATTTTGGATGTAATGCTGCCAGACGGTAATGGCTTGCAATTATTACGCAAAGTACGCGCTGAGCATCCGCAATTACCGGTACTGATGCTCAGTGCTCGCGGCGAACCTACAGATCGCATTATTGGCCTAGAACTCGGGGCTGATGATTACTTGGCTAAACCTTGTGATCCACGTGAACTCACTGCGCGTTTGCGAGCAGTATTACGCCGTACAGTCAGCTCACCGGTTGCCACACCCAGCACTATCAGTGTTGGCGATTTGCAATATAGCCCGGCACGCGGTGTAGCGAATATCAACGATCAAGAAGATATTGATCTGACCCTATCTGAAGGTCGTATCCTCGAGGCTTTATTAGCGGCACCGGGTGAGCCGATTGATAAGCAGCAATTGGCTTTGCTGGCGCTGGATCGTAAGCTGACCTTGTACGATCGCAGTCTAGATATGCACATCAGCAATCTACGCCGCAAACTGGGGCCACACGCTGATGAAAAGCCGCGGATTGTGGCGTTACGTGGTCGTGGTTATTTCTACAGTCTGTAACTTTACCCTTTCTTTACAGGCTCTTGACTGCAACTGACATTGCTTTTGGCACACTAGATCCATACCGCAGCAAGCGGACCAATGATCTTAGGAGAACCATCATGAAAATTAAAATAACTGCAGTGTTACTGAGCGCTATCTTACCTTTAAGTGCTTGGGCCGCTTCTGAGCCAGAGAAAACACAAGCCTCTGCGACTCAACAAGAACAGCGTGCTGAGTGGCGTCAAGAAAAAATGCAAGAGCGTCAAAGCGCATGGTTTGATCGCTTAGAGCTCACTGCAGAACAGCGCACAGCCTTCCAGCAAGAAATGACAGAGCATCGTGCGCAGCAACAAAAAGCACGTAATACCCATCACGAAAAGTTACGTGCATTACTCGATGATAAGCAGCGTGCTGCTTTTGATGAAGATACCAAGAAGATGCAAGACAAGATGAAAAATCACATGCACAAGCATGGCAAATCCAAGCCGCACGGACATGGTGACTACAAGCACAGTAAGCACTATAACGGCGCAAGCGATAAATAAATCCAGACCTCAGCGGCTCAACTTAGACTTGAGCCGTTTTTCTTTATAAGGATGATCCGCATGCGTTCATTATTTTGGCGAATACTGGGCGCATTTTGGTTAGCCTTAGGATTAATGGGCGCCCTCACCTATTTATTAGTGCGCCTGTTTAATCAAGATGATTGGATTTTAAATCATCATCCAGGTCTTAAGGACTTTGCTACAACCTGGCTCAGCTTGCATGAATCCGGTGCTAGCGAGCCTGCGCTTTACTATTTACATCAACAAAAGCGTCGTTATCGCATTGAAACGCAAATCTTTGATAGCAATGGCCTGCCATTGGGCAAAGAGCTGTCTTCACGCGCACTGGCGTGGGAGGCTAAGGGTGATATGCAGCGCTTACCTTGGCGACGTATCACTCAAGAAGTGTCGGACAGCCAAGGTCGCAGTTACTTATTTATTTACCGTATTGCTCATAGCGAGCTCGGTGCCTGGCAGCGCAATAACGGTTTGCGCCCCTTAAGTGCTTTGGCGATCGCCTTGGTGATTCTCAGTCTGATGAGCTTATTACTCACCTTATCTATTACACGTCCTTTGCAGCGCTTGCGTGATGCAGTGCATGACTTAGGTGAAAATACTTACCAACAAGACCAGCTCAGCCAACTGGCCACGCGCCGCGATGAGCTCGGCGTACTTGCTGCTGATTTTAACCATATGGGTCAACGCTTACAGGACTTAATTAAGAGTCAGCGTCAGTTGCTGCGTGATGTATCGCATGAGTTACGCTCGCCTTTGGCACGTCTGCAAATAGCCTTAGCCTTAGCCGAGCGTGGTAATGAAGAGCAACGCTCAGCCTTATGGCCACGCTTGCAGCTTGAGTGTGAGCGTCTCAACAGCTTGATTGATGAAATTCTAACCTTAGCTCGTTTGGATCAAGTGCAAGCCCCCAAACAAAGCATTGCCTTAGATCACTTGCTGCACAAGTTACGTGATGATGCAGTGCTACTGGTACCCACGCAATCTATTGAGATTATAGGTGCCGAGCACTGTATTTATCATGGCTGGCCAGAACTTTTACAGCGAGCCTTAGATAATTTATTACGTAATGCGTTGCGCTTTAATCCAGATACACAAGCTATTGTGATTACAGTGCAGCAACAACCAACAGGCATTACAATCAGTATTCGTGATCATGGCCCTGGCGTCAGTGATGAATGGTTTAAGCAGTTGGGCGAAAGTTTTTTTCGCGTGCCAGGGCAAGTACAACAAGGTTATGGCTTGGGGTTAGCAATAGCTAAACGTGCCATCGAGCAGCATGGCGGTAGGCTCACCTTCAGCAATCATGCTGAAGGTGGTTTTGTTGTCACAGTCGAGCTACCACTGGCAGATTGATGTTACTGCGGCCATGCCTGTACATAAGGCGCTGGATCAACCGCTGGCGGATTACGCAGAGCATTAATAGGTGTGCCTAAATACATATAGGCCACCACATGCTCATTATCTTGCAAGCCTAACCGAGCAGTCACCGCTGGCATTTCTGCCACATTGCCCGTACGCCAGACCGCGCCTAGACCTTGTGCTTGCGCCGCCAGCAACACACCGTGCGCCGCACAACCTGCAGTAATCACTTGTTCCTGAGCCGGTACTTTAACGTGCTCTATGATGGTGGCAATCACTACTAACACTAAAGGTGCGCGCAATGGCATTGCACGTGTTTTTTCAATCAAAGCGCTGTCAGCATCAGGTGTTGCGCTTAACAAACCCTCGACAAACACCTCTCCTAATG
>JAAZCO010000045.1 GCA_012513235.1 Gammaproteobacteria bacterium | reverse complement strand
TCAGGACGTGACCATGCATCAGGAGCAGGTGACAGGTCATCGGTGTTAGTTTCGCCAGTGACTTTAAATACGCTTAAAGAGATTTTCTCTTCAAGTGCTGGGCGTGATTTGAACCACTCGCCTTCAGCCCATGACTGCATCACAGCTTTAGCGTTGGCATTGCCAGCTTTTGCTTTTTCTGCAACGTCGTGGAACGCATCAAACACTAATAAAGTGTGCTTGAGTTCAGCAGCTGCTAATGCAGACAGCTCAGCGTCATCTAATAAAGCAACCAGTGTTTCGATGTTGTAGCCACCTTGCATGGTGCCTAACAATTTAACAGCGTGTGCTTTATCGATCAGAGGTGAAGTCGCTTCACCTTTAGCGATTGCTGATAAGAAACCGGCTTTAACATAAGCGGCTTCGTCAACACCTGCAGGAACGCGATCAGTGATCAGTTCTAGCAAGAATGCTTCTTCACCAGCAGGTGGGTTTTTGAGTAGCTCAACCAAACCAGTGGTTTGTTCGGTGTTGAGTGGCTGCGGGACAATGCCCTGTTCAGCGCGTTCTGCTACGTGTTTGCGGTAGGCTTCAAGCACAGTATTATACCCTCATCATTGGCCCCCAAACAGGAAGGGGCGCTTATCCAGAAGCTGTTTTCAAAGTGTTGCAGGCACACGTAAACAAGACAACTTGGGGTTTTACTGTTGCTTTTTACGTTGCAGCGACGAGGGTTTGCACCCTTTGCGCTTTGAAAACAGCCTCGATTTTGGACGTGGTTGCCTAAAATGGCGCGCTTATTCTAAGCCACAAGCGTTGTAAAGTTAAGAGGCATTCATGGTTTTGCATGCTAAAAAGCATGTTAGACCTTGGGCTAACATGCTTTTGCTGTGGTTTTGCTGGCTGCAAACGCAGGTAGTCTCATCCAGCTATACGTGCCTAAGGCAGACTAAAAGGACGGTTTCAACACTTTAGCGCTGCAGTTGGGTCTCTAAATGCACCATAACGTCGTGCGGCTTGAGCACTAATACGTCAGTTTCCACGGCATCCAACACAGCTTCTGCGGTATTACCAATCAAAGCGCCAGATAAACCTGTGCGCGCGACCGTACCAATAACAGTAACAACTGCATCGAGTTCGCTGGCCATATTGGGAATTAAAATATCAGCCGGACCTTCTTTGATATGCATGTGCTGTTCGTCGATCTCAAACTCTTTAACAAAACTATGGCATTGCTCGCGGTAGCGCGCTTCAATCGTTTCGCGCAACTGGAACGTAGGGTCGGCAGCCGACAGCATGGGCGTTGGGTGTGCGGTAAAGACGTGCAGGGTACCTTTGGCAATAGCTGCTACTTCATGGGCGTTGTTAATAATGCTGGCATGCAGTGAGCGGTGTTCTGCGCTGCTGTTACCCACATCGACAGCGGCTAAAATTGTACCGCCCGTCCAAGGACGATTGGTTTTTGCAATCAGAACGGGGCAAGGGCAGTAGCGCAGTAATTTCCAGTCATCGGGGGTCAGTAGTGCACGCTTTAGTGGATTCTCAGGGAAGTGCTGCTTAATCACTAGACCGCAATTTTCAGCTTGCTGGACTTGGATAATGGTTTCGTGAAAGGTTTCAAACCAAGCTTGCTGTGTGGTGACATCATAGCCATCGTTTTGTAGTGACTCTGCAGCATCAGCCAAAAACTGAGCATATTCACCACGCTTATCGCAGACCAGTAAATGTAGGCGCGAGTGAGTCACTCCAGCAATGAGTTTGGCGCGCTTCAGTGCCAGGCCTTCCGGTTGATTGGGGGTCATAACGACCAAAATATTACGGATAGCTTGCATGTGTGTCTCCCTGAGTTTTTAGAATATAGAGAACCTTGTCCACTAGAATGCCAGCTTTGCCCATGAATGCACATTGATGCCCGTCAAGTAACAAGGCTGGCTGTTCTGTGTGTGCACCGTATAATGGTGCCTCTCCATGACCGTCACTACTAGTATATATCTATGTTAATACCTGAAATTGAAGCTTTTTTACAGTGCCAAACACCGCAAAGTTGGATTGAGTGGGCGCTACAGCATCCAGAAGAATTATTGCTGGACCACGCCAACTGCGAAAAGAAAGCTGCGGGCACTGCCTTAACTCTGATGTTTCGCTATCCAGAACGTGAAGAGTTGCTGCAGCATCTGTCGCGTTTAGCTCGTGAAGAGTTACGCCATTTTGAGCAAGTGACGGCTTTGATGAAAAAGCGCGGTATGCGTTACCGTCAAATCACGGCATCCATTTATGCGCAGCGCTTACATAAGCATGTGGCCAAGCAAGAGCCGCAAAAGCTGATTGATAGCTTAATTGTCTTAGCTTTTATTGAGGCGCGCTCCTGTGAGCGTTTTTATCGTTTAGCACCGCACTTGGATGAGGAATTGGGGCGCTTTTATACTTCGCTATTAAAGTCTGAGGCGCGTCATTTTGAAGGTTATCTGCGTATGGCTGAGTTGTACGCCAAACAGCCTATCGATGAGCGCGTGGCCTTTTTTGCTGAGGTTGAGCGTGAAGCAATCTTAACCGAAGACGAAGTATTTAGATTTCACAGTGGTGTGCCCGCAGCGGCCGCAGCAGAAGCTTAAGCGGCAGCTGTGGTTACACAAAAGGTAGCGGTTTAAGCTCTATTGTGTGGCGGCTGACTTGAATAAACCAACCTTGGCTATCCCAGTCGCCGAGGACAATACGTTGTTTTTCGTTGCCTAAATTATGTACTGCAGGGCGGTGCGTGTGGCCGTGAATTAAGGTGCGCACTTGGTGCTGGCTCATTATTTTACTGACGGCCTTGGCATTGACATCCGTAATGTCCATCGCCTTCATGCGTGTACTATTTGTGCTTTTTTGCCGTAAATCGCCGGCTAAACGCTGACGCATACGCAGTGGCAAATGGCGCAAAATAAATAGCATCAAGGGGTTGCGCAGCACTCTGCGTAAGCGAATATAGCTGCGGTCACTGGTGCACAGGCTGTCGCCATGCATCAATAAAACCTGCTCGCCAGCCAGCTTGACCACGCTTGGATCAGTGATCAGTTCACAGTCAGCCAGCTGACAAAAATCTTGGCCTAGTAAAAAATCACGATTGCCATGCATCAGGTAAATCTGTGTGCCACCGCCAGCAATATCACTTAATGCTTGAGCGATGGAGCGCTGAAAAGGCGTAATAGCATCATCACCAATCCACACCTCAAAGAAGTCGCCTAGGATATACAGCGCTTGTGCATGCTTAGCGTGCTGCTCAAGAAACGCAAGGAACGCGCCAGTAATATCTGGGCGCTCCTCGTGTAAGTGCAGATCAGAAATCAGCAGAATCACTCGATGAACTCTGCTTTTTCAATGATCACATCTTCCGCAGGTACGTCTTGGTGACCGTTACGGCTGCAGGTTTTAACGTTCTTAATCGCGGTGACGACATCAAAACCGTCAACCACTTCACCAAATACCGCATAACCCCAACCTTGGGTGGTGGGTGCGCTGTGGTCAAGGAACTCGTTGTCATTCACGTTAATAAAGAACTGCGCTGAAGCAGAGTGTGGATCCATAGTGCGAGCCATGGCCACTGTGCCAACTTTATTCGATACGCCGTTGTTAGCTTCGTTTTTGATGCTGTCACGCGTGGAAAGCTCTTTCATGTTTACATCAAAGCCACCACCTTGGATCATAAAGTTGCTGATCACACGGTGAAAAATGGTGTTGTCGTAGTGACCGTCTTTAACGTACTGAATAAAGTTGGCAACAGTTTCTGGTGCTTTGTCAGCAAACATCTTTAAGGTAATCACGCCGTGATTGGTGTGTAATTTAATCATTAAGTTGATCCATAGAAGCTAAAAAGTCATAGACCTGTCAGAGAGCTGGCAGGTTCGGGTATGATAAGCACTTTATTTGAGCCAGCCTACCCATAATAGGCAGTAATGAGTATTTTATAGCCCATGAGCACGTCTGATTCTTCCGTTAATGTCGCCGCGAACTTTCTTCGTCCTATTCTTGAAGCTGATTTAGAGTCAGGTAAGCACAGCAGTATTGTCACGCGCTTTCCACCTGAACCCAATGGCTATTTGCATATTGGCCACGCTAAATCCATCTGTCTAAACTTTGGCATGGCTAAGGATTTAGGCGGGGTCTGTCACTTGCGTTTTGATGACACTAACCCGGCTAAAGAAGAGCAAGAGTATATTGATGCCATTAAAGATGATGTGAATTGGCTGGGTTTTCAGTGGGACGGTGATGTGCGTTATGCCTCGGATTACTTCGAGCAACTCTACGCATGGGCTGTGCATTTGGTTGAGCAGGGCAAAGCATT
>JAAZCO010000300.1 GCA_012513235.1 Gammaproteobacteria bacterium | reverse complement strand
CACATCACCACGCACGCGAAAGGTCGCACGCGAGAAATCCACTTCATTGCGGGTGTACTGCAAAGCAGCGAGACGCGCTAATAAATCACGCTGATTAATGCGGTCGCCACGGTCTAAATGCACGACCATCTTTAAGTAGCTTTCTGGGCTACCTAAACCGTAAATCGATGACACAGTTGCGACGATAATCACATCAGGACGTTCAAGCAGAGCCTTGGTTGCTGATAAGCGCATCTGTTCAATATGGTCGTTAATCGAGGCGTCTTTTTCGATAAAGGTATCTGAAGCAGCCACATAGGCTTCAGGCTGATAATAGTCGTAGTAGGAAACAAAATACTCTACAGCGTTATTAGGGAAAAACTCTTTAAACTCACCGTACAACTGCGCAGCCAAGGTTTTATTGGGTGCGATAATGATGGCAGGACGCTGCACTGTGGCAATGACATTCGCCATACTAAAAGTTTTACCTGAGCCTGTAACGCCATGCAAAGTTTGGTGTGATAAACCAGCCTCTAGCCCTGCAACCAGCTGACGTATCGCATTGGGCTGATCACCCGCAGGTTTAAATTGTGTGACGAGCTCAAAGCGTGACATGCAAACCCCTAATAACACGCGCACAAAACTGCGCTAAAAGTAATAACAAGCAATTATTACGTAATAATCTGATCCAGCACCCTATAATACCTATCGAATCGCGCTGCGTCTCAGCCCAGTGTCTGTTAAGCTAATGACTCCATTCCATAACAATCGAGTTCGCTAAACATGAGCCTGTTCTCTGCCGTCGAAATGGCGCCACGCGACCCAATCTTGGGTTTGAACGAAGCTTTTAACACCGACCCACGGACCCACAAGGTCAACCTCGGTGTTGGTGTTTATTACAACGAAGAGGGTCGTATTCCTCTTCTCAAGGCTGTTGCCTTAGCCGAGAAAGCCCGCGCAGAAGCACATGCACCGCGCGGCTACTTACCTATTGAAGGCATTAGCGCATACGACAGTGCAGTACAAAAACTGTTATTTGGTGCTGACTCTGCTATTACCCAGTCAGGACGTATTATTACCAGCCAAGCCATTGGTGGTACGGGTGCGTTAAAAATTGGTGCTGATTACCTTAAGCGTTTACGCCCTGATGCTGTAGTTGCTATCAGTGACCCCAGCTGGGAAAACCATCGCGCTTTATTTGAAGCAGCTGGTTTTCCAGTGCAAAGCTATCGCTACTATGATGCTGAGCAACAAGGCGTCAATATCGATGGCATGCTGGAAGACTTAAACCAATTACCTGCTCAATCCATCGTGATCTTGCATGCCTGCTGTCACAACCCAACCGGGGTTGATCTCAGCTCTGAGCAGTGGCTGGCAGTACTCGAAGTGCTGCGTGAGCGCGAGCTGATTCCATTCCTCGATATCGCTTACCAAGGCTTTGCTGAAGGTATTTACGAGGATGCTGAGGCTGTACGCTTGTTTGCTGACTCAGGTATGCCCTTTTTTGTTTCCAGCTCCTTCTCCAAATCATTCTCACTCTACGGTGAGCGTGTGGGTGCGCTGTCGATTGTCACTGAGTCGAAAGACGAAGCCAGTCGCGTACTATCGCAGCTCAAACGCGTGATTCGTACCAACTACTCAAACCCGCCCACCCATGGCGCAACAGTTGTGGGTCACGTGCTTAACACTCCAGAGCTGAATGAGTTATGGCAAGCTGAACTGGGTGAGATGCGTGAGCGTATTTTACTGATGCGTAAACTGATGGTTGAACAGCTTGCGGCCAAAGGTGCCAAGCGTGACTTTAGCTTTGTCGCAGCGCAGCGCGGCATGTTCTCTTACTCAGGTCTAACCACTGAGCAAGTGGATCGCCTGCGTAATGAGTTTGCCATCTATGCCGTTGGTACCGGTCGTATTTGTGTCGCTGCACTCAATATGAACAATATTGATACCGTAACTGACGCTATCGTCCAAGTTCTCTAAATACCACTGAGATGAACGCGACAAAAAACCCAGCAGCAGCTGGGTTTTTTGTATTTTAACTATAGTAAAACAGCGCAACTGCAGATATCTCAGTTGCGCTGTACGAGCATTACTCGCGCAAACGCTCAGGTTTAATTAAAAAGCGTGCTAAGGCTGGCAGTAACCAAATCGCCCCAAACATATTCCACAGGAACATAAAGGTCAGCATCAAGCCCATATCCGCTTGGAACTTAATCGCTGAGAACATCCAAGTCGCCACACCAATGGCTAAACACACGCCAGTAAACAGCACAGCTTTACCGGTTGATTTTAGCGTTTGATAATAAGCTTCTTGCAGTGGCATCCCCATGCGCAGAAAAGTTTCTAAGCGACTGTAAATATAGATGCCATAGTCCACACCAATCCCCACGCCAAGCGCAATCACTGGCAAGGTTGCCACCTTGACGCCAATACCCATCCACGCCATCAAGGCATTACCCAGCACCGATGTGAGTACCAAAGGCAAGATTACACAGGCCGTGGCGGCAAAGGAGCGGAACGTAATTAAGCACATGATAATCACCGCACTGTACACCGCAATCAGCATCATGGTTTCCGAAGCAGAAATCACATCGTTGGTTGCAGCCTCAATCCCCGCGTTACCTGCCGCTAATAAAAACTGATGCTCATCGGTATTGTTCTGCGCAGCAAAATCCTCTATCGCAGCGACTGCGGTAGTTAGAGTTTCGGCTTTGTGATCCTCTAAAAAGACCAGCAGTGGCGCTAATGAACAATCTGAGTTGTACAAAGAATCCGCACGCGCAATGGAGTTATTGAGCACATGCTGGTTACGCGATAGGGTCTCCCACTTCAAACTGCCTTCGTTCATACCCTTAATCACTTGCTTGGATACAGTCACCATCGACACCACGGACTGCACCCCATGCGTGTTTTCCATGCGCCAACTTAAATCATCCATGGCCTTTAGGGTGCTGTAACTTGAGCAACCTTCTGACGGGGTTTTAACCATCACCACCAACACATCCGAACTGGTGGAATAGTTATGAATCATAAAATCGTTATCAAGGTTATAACGCGAGTCTGCATGCAACTCAGGCGCGCCTTGATCTAAATCACCGATCTTAAGATTTTGTCCGTACCACAGACCAAAAATCAATGTACACACAGCAATTGCGATGGAAATGGGGGCAACTTTAGGACTGGCGAAGTTAGCAATTAAACGCCAGAGCGGGTTTTCGCGCGCGGCATTATCACGGCTCACTGCAACCGCTTTTTTACTGATACCAATATAAGAAATCAGCACAGGTAAAAAGATTAGGTTGGTCAAAATAATCACCGCCACACCGACGGATGCACCCATAGCTAGCTCGCGAATCACACCAATATCAATCAGTAATAAAGTAATAAAACCGACCGCATCAGAAGATAAAGCCACCAAACCAGGAACAAACAACTGCCTAAATGCCACTCGCGCTGCAGTTAATGAATCCAAAGCCGTACCTGAAGCCATGGCAATACCGTTAATTTTCTGCACGCCGTGGGAAATACCAATAGCGAAGACTAAAAACGGCACTAACATTGAGTAAGGATCAAGACCAAAACCCATCAGATGCAATAAGCCCAACTGCCAGCCCACCGCCACCAAGGTAGTGAAGAGGACAGCAATGGTGCTTTTCATGCACTTGGTAAACCACAACAACAGCACAAAGGTGATGCCAATCGCGACAGCAAAAAACAGTGCAACACCAAACAGCCCATCAATTAAGTCGCCGACTTTTTTCGCAAAACCGCTGATATGGATTTTAATATTGGGGTTTTGCAGCTGATATTTCTCACGAATTTTCTCTTCTAAACTGTGTGAGAAGGCTTGGTAATCCAGCTTAATCAAGCGGCTTTGATCATCAGGATCAGGAAATTCTTCGAGCAGTGGAATTTCCACAATACTGGATTTAAAGTTATTGCCCACCAAGCGCCCAACTTGT
>JAAZCO010000044.1 GCA_012513235.1 Gammaproteobacteria bacterium | reverse complement strand
TGCGCTGCCGCTGCGGTACTGCCAGACACAGCTACTGCGGTAAAAATCTGCAATTGTCGTAATGTGATGTGCATGCTTGCCTGACCGCCACTGAAAAGATCAACCTGTTAGATCGTTTGATTATACCTATATAATTCGTTTTATTGCTTAACGGTGACTCTTTACACTGTTTGACATCGGGTGCTGCTACAGACCTTTACTGAATCAGAGAGTATTTATAATGTTACCGCCCAATAAAAAAGCTGAAAATAACCGGATGCAACTGCCTGACTGGCTGCAGTTGCGTGCTGATTTGATTCTAGGATTAATGTTATGTGCGACTTTGTCTGCTGTGGCGGTCGCTTTAGGACGCGTGACTTGGTTGCAAGAGCATGGTTTATCTGCACTGACGCTGGCGATTATGCTGGGTTTTATTGTCGGTAATACTGTGTTTGCGAAGATCACCAAACAGTGTTGGCCAGGAGTGGTGTATGCCAAACAATATTTACTACGCTTGGGTATCATCCTGTATGGTTTTCGCCTGACGTTTCAAGATATGGGGCATGTGGGTTTGGCCGGTGTAGTGATTGATGCTTTGGTATTGACCACGACCTTTAGCTTGGCGGTGGTGCTGGGGATACGCTTATTTAAACTGGAGCGTGGCACCGCGATGTTGATTGGTATCGGTAGCTCTATTTGTGGCGCAGCGGCGATTATGGCGGCTGAACCTGTACTCAAAGCGCGCGCTGAGCAAGTGACTGTGGCGGTGTCTACTGTAGTGGTGTTTGGTACTTTAGCCATTTTTGTTTACCCGCTGCTCTATAGCTTAAATCAAGAGTGGCAGTTGTTGGCCACCACTGATTTTGCTTATGGCTTGTTTGTCGGCTCTACCATTCATGAGGTTGCGCAAGTTGTCGCTGCGGCTGATGCGATTAGCCCAGTAGCTGCAGATACAGCGGTGATTGCGAAGATGGTTCGGGTAATGATGCTGGCGCCATTTTTGATTGCTTTAGCTGTCTATCTAGCGCGTGATACGCAAGCGCAGGCTGCGAGCCAAGGTCAAAAAGCGGGTATGTTTGCAGGTGTCAGTGTGCCATGGTTTGCGTTTATTTTTGTCGCAGTTGCTGGGTTTAACTCTTTGCAGTTGCTGCCAGAAGTCGCGATCGGACATATCGCTGAAGTGGATACGGCATTACTGGCAATGGCCATGGCAGGTTTGGGCCTAACCACTGATATTAAAGCGATTCGTCGTGCAGGCTTTAAACCCTTGTTGCTAGCCAGTCTGTTGTTTGCTTGGTTAATTATTGGTGGTGGCGCTTTAAATTACGTGATGACTGGGCTGCTGGCTTAATCGCTGTCATTGGTTTGTGTGTGTCCTGCAAACAGCTGTTGTGCATGATGTGCAACAGCCGGTTTATTTTGTGCCTAGAGACTAAGTGACCGTTTATCACCTCTGTGCAGAGTTTTAATGCGTTATTGATCAAAATCCTTGGCTGAGCGATCTATTGGCTGCATGTTGCTCGAGGTGTTTGCTCTGTCACTGCTGCGGTCTGTGTGGCTTGCTTGTAGTGAACTGTATATAATGCCAGCTATTATTAGAATGTTAACTTATAACAAGCGCGCAAGCATGAAGGACTTATTGTGATTGGATATTTACGTGGCACTTTATTAGAAAAACAACCGCCGCATGTGCTGTTGGATGTAAACGGTGTGGGTTATGAGTTGGAAGTGCCGATGACCACCTTGTTTCAGTTGCCGGCCGTGGGTGAGCCCTTGGTTTTGCATGTGCATTTAGTGGTTCGTGAAGATGCGCAGTTGCTGTATGGCTTTTATGCCAAGCGTGACCGTGCTTTATTT
>JAAZCO010000299.1 GCA_012513235.1 Gammaproteobacteria bacterium | reverse complement strand
TTTAAGTTCATCGGTGCCGTGGGTATCAAATTGTTTTTGCGCTTTGCGTAACGCCACTGAAGCCATACTGGCAGCGATTTTCAGGCGTTTGAGTTCATCGTCTGCCACGCTTGCTTGATCGCCGCTTGCTTCGGCTTGTGCGGCTTTTTTGGCTTGTTCAGCTTTGGATTTGGCTAGACGTTCAGCGCGAGCTTGGCGCTCGGCTTCTTTACGCTCGTCTTCCAAGCGTAAGCGTTCTTGGCGGAACTCAAAGCGTTCTTTAGCGTGTTCGGCTTTAATCAGCTTTTGCTCTTGCTCACGGATATCGGCTTTAGCCACACGGTAGTACTGCACTAAGGGAATGCTGGATGGGCATACATAAGCACAAGCGCCGCATTCGATACAGTCAAACAGGTTGTTGGCTTGCAGTTGTTCGTGGTCTTCGCCTAAAGCATAAAAATGCAGCTGTTGGGGCAGCAAGCTTGCCGGGCACACCTCAGCGCAATCACCGCAACGAATGCAGGGCATTGCTGGCGCAGGTGGCGGTAATTCAGCAGTAGTCGCCGCTAAAATACAGTTGCTGGTTTTAATAATAGGCGCTGCCGTGCTGGTCAGTGTAAAGCCCATCATCGGGCCACCAGCAATCAGGCGACCGAGCTTGGCTTCTTGTAAACCGGCAAACGCTAATAAATCGGCCACTGGTGTGCCGATTAAGCATTCCACGTTCATCGGCTTGGCTAATGCTTGGCCGGTCAGTGTAGTGATGCGTGAAATCAGCGGTTGGCCCAGTACAATAGCGTCATGTACCGCGACTAAGGTGCCGACGTTTTGGCAGAGAATGCCCAGTTCGGCTGGTAATTTGTTGGCCGGTACTTCTTGGCCCATTAAAATCTGAATCAGCTGGCGCTCACCGCCAGAGGGGTAAATCGTCGGTAACTCAACCACATGGTAGTCGCGTGAGCCAAGCGCGCTGCGTACCGCGCTGATGCTCTCTGGCTTATTGTCTTCAATGGCAATCAGCACATTTTTCGGCTGAAGCATCTGCACCACGATATCAATGCCGAGCATCAACTGTGTGGCTTTCTCACGCATCAAGGTGTCATCAGCGGTGATATAAGGCTCGCACTCGGTGCCATTGACTATTAATGTGGTGATGGGTTGTTCAGGTTGCCCGGTCAGTTTCACTGCAGTTGGGAAGCCTGCGCCGCCTAAACCACTGATACCGGCTTGGCGTACTTTATCCAGCAGTGCATCTGCACTCGTCTGAGTAAAGTCGGCCAGCGGTTCCAGTTCGCACCAAGTATCTAAGCCATCGGTGTCAATCACAATGGCATCCAGCAATTGCCCAGACGCATGCGGATAAGGCTGCGGGCCAATAAAACTGACCGTGCCGGAGCTAGGAGCATGGACTGCTGCGCTGATGCGATTGCTAGAGTCAGCAATCAATTGACCTTTAAGCACATAATCACCCACGCTGACCAATGCTTCAGTGCTGCTGCCTAAATGTTGCAACAAGGGCACAATCAACTGTTTGGGCAAGGGTGCCTGCTGAATGGGCGCTTGATTGGATAAGGTTTTATGCTGTTCTGGATGCACGCCGCCACGCAGCGGGTAAATAGGCCAGGTACTCATAAGGCAGACTCCCGATCTGTCGCAATTAAAGTACCGGGAGGCAGTGGCTGATCCCACTTCCAGCTTTGCAAAGTACCGGTCACTTCAATCATATCAATACAGTCCACAGGGCAAGGCTCTACACACAGGTCGCAACCGGTGCACTCGCTCACAATCACGGTGTGCATTTGTTTGGCTGCGCCTAAAATTGCATCCACCGGGCAAGCCTGAATGCATTTAGTACAACCAATACATTCTGCTTCACGGATATAGGCGACCATTTGCGGCTTTTCGCCTTCCACCGCGTCTAATGGCTCAGGCTCAACATCCAGTAATTCGGCTAAGGCTTGAATAGTGGCTTCACCACCGGGTGGGCACTTGTTGATTTTATCGCCAGAGGCAATGGCTTCGGCGTAGGGCTTGCAACCGGGATAGCCGCATTGGCCACACTGGGTTTGTGGCAGCAGGGCGTTGATTTGCTCGGCGATGGGGTTGCCTTCGACACGAAAGCGCACCGCAGCAAAGCCTAAAATAGCACCGAACACTAAGCTTAAGGCCACCAGTGCCGTGACTGCGATCAAGATCATGCTCATAGTTTGATCAAACCACTAAAGCCCATAAAGGCTAACGACATCAAGCCGGCCGTTAGCATACCGATGGCCGCACCCTGAAAAGGTTTGGGCACATCGGCAATGGCAATACGCTCACGCATCGCGGCAAACAGCACTAAAACTAATGAGAAACCAATTCCCGCAGCAAAACCGTTCACGCTGGCTTGAATAAATGTGTATTCACTGCGATTAGCATTCAAGATTGCTACGCCGAGGACGATACAGTTGGTAGTAATCAAAGGTAGGAAGATGCCCAGCACGCGATACAACATCGGGCTGGTTTTATTGACCACCATTTCAGTGAACTGTACGACGACGGCAATCACTAAAATAAAGCTGATGGTGCGTAAAAATTCGAGGTCAAAAGGCTTTAGAATATACTGCTGCAGTAAG
>JAAZCO010000043.1 GCA_012513235.1 Gammaproteobacteria bacterium | reverse complement strand
GGCAGCATTGCTACCACCAACGACACCACGGTCAATTTGACTGAGCGGGTATACATCCACAACAAAATTGTAGTGATCACAAAAGCGATCAGGAAGAACCACATGACATCAATCAGACCGTCAACCACATCACCGGTCAACTTAGAGAAGCCAACAATATCAATGGCAATATTGTCGTTTTCAAAAGTACTACGGATTTTTTCTAACTGACGCGAGATTTCCACGTACGACACTTGCTCACCGGTATCAGGGTTAATCTCCTGTAAGTCAGCACGCACCATCGCGGCGCTGAGATCATTGGCCACCAATTGGCCAATTTGACCAGAGCGCTCAGTGTTTCTGCGCACTTGTTGTAAATCTTTCTCTGTACCACTAAAGTGCGGCGGTACGACCACATCACCAATATAACCCTGCTCGGTCACTTCGATATAGCGCACATCAGGGGTAAATAATGAACTCACACTGGCTCGGCGCACGCCCGGAATAAAGAACACTTCATCGGTGACTTTACGCAAGGCTTCAAGGAACTCAGGGTTATAAATATCACCCTCGCCCTTCCAGCGCACGCTGACCAAGACGTTGTTCGCACCAGAGAAGGTTTCACTGTAATGCAGAAAATTTTTCATAAAGGGGTGGTTGACTGGAATCTGCTTATTAAAGCCAGGATCCAAGCGAATACCCGTAGCGCTGTAACCCAACGCTAGGGTAATCAGTACAAACAACAGCATCAAAGGTTTACGCCAGGCGAGCAAACTGTCTGCAGACCACCCCACCATTCTTTGAATCTTAGATTGTTGGTTTTTCATGGTCATCTCCTATTTGCTCCACGCTGCAACATGCGCTTGATAGCTCTGCATTAAGCCCCGCTGCCCAGCAACAACAACATGACCCGACGGCAAAATCACCGCCGAAGTCAAAGTACCTAAACCACTGACATGACTGGTATCAATCAACTGACCGCGATCATTGATCGAGATCAGAATGCCTGCAGTACCTACGATCACCATTTGCTTGCCATCATCCGATAACGCATGGCCATACAAAGGCAACTCACTACCGATATCCACTTGCTGCCAACGCTCGCCATTGTCAGCGCTATAAAACACATGACCGCGCATGCCATAAGCTACCCAACGCTCGCCATTGAGATGAGCAACACCAAATAATGAGCCTTGGTAAAACGGCTCTAACTTATCCCAGGTGCTGCCTGCATCCAGACTGCGCAAAACTAAGCCCATTTCACCCACCATAATGCGCACATCATTTTCGCCACCATCCATAGCACTGAGGTGTTCACCAAACAGGGGGAGCTCTTGGGCAGTAAAACTGCGTCCAGCGTCATCCGAGACTAAAAACTTACCAAAGCTGCCATATGCATAAATATGCTGACCATCAGCGCTCCAAGTGCCCATCAGCGGCTCACCTGTCTCACCGTCACGCATGACCAACTCCCAATTGAGCCCAGCATCTTCGCTGCGCAAAATCACGCTGTCATGCCCCACTGCAAGCAGTAGAGTGTCGCTCAGAGCGGTAATATTGGTGAGTGTGACCGGCACGTCGTCATCACGATGTGTCACTTTCCAGGTTTGCCCGTCGTTATCGCTGACCACAATAGTTCCACGCTCACCCACTGCAACCACTCGATCACTTAAAGTGACAAGATCATTGAACTGGATACGTCGCACGTTGAAGTTTTCACTGCTTGTTTCATCATGCTCTCGGGGAGAGAACGCAAATAACACAAGGGCAGCAACCATTACACAAAATGAATAACTGATTAGTCTGTACACGGAACTCTCCCGTTTAGAGCTCTCGCGGGTCTGTAAACACAACCTGCGGACCTCGATTTATTTTATTGTTCTAAAGGGCTGATCCGATGTTGGTCTTGAACAGAAATTGGCGCATCGTTCAAACGGGTTATATAGAAGCCATGGGCAAAACAGGCAAAAAAACTTGTATGAAATGCATCTAGCATGCGGGTTTAAATGCAAAAATAAAAAAACCGCCAGTGCGATTAACACGGCGGTTTTATCTACCACTGGGCGATTTACTGCGGGATTTCAAACAATCCTGCCGCACCCATACCGCCACCAATGCACATGGAGACCACCACATACTTAACCTTACGACGGCGACCCTCTAGCAGAGCGTGACCGACCATACGTGCGCCACTCATACCAAAGGGGTGGCCAACGGAGATCGCGCCGCCATTGACGTTGAGCTTGTCGTTATCAATACCTAGGTGATCACGGCAATACAGCACTTGGGATGCAAAAGCTTCGTTGATTTCCCACAAGCCAATATCTTCAACTTTAAGATTAAAACGCTCCAACAGCTTTGGAATCGCAAAGACTGGGCCAATACCCATTTCTTCAGGCGCACAACCCGCTACAGCCACACCACGGTAAATACCTAAAGGCTCGATACCGCGCTTATCGGCTTCTTCACGTGACATCAACAAGCACGCGGCGGCACCGTCCGAAAACTGTGAGGCGTTACCGGCAGTAATGCATTTACCTTCAGCAACCCACTCACCGTCTTTCCACACAGTTTTTAAACCCTGCAAACCTTCCAGCGTCGTGCTGGCACGGTTGCACTCGTCATGGTCGGCGACCACTTCTTTATGACCTGCGCTGGTGCCGTCCTTTTCAAACAACTGCATAGTGGCAGTTAATGGCACGATTTCATCATTGAACAGACCGGCTTCTTGCGCTGCGGCAGTACGCTGCTGACTTTGCAGCGCATACTCGTCTTGTGCTTGACGGCTGATATTGTAACGTTCAGCAACCAACTCAGCGGTTTCAATCATGGGAATATAGGCAGCTGGGGCAACCGCTATCACTGCTTCAGAACGCGCGCGGTAAGCATTTTTGTGCTTATTTTGTGTCAAAGATAACGACTCAACACCACCGCCAATCGCCACATCATATTCGCCAGTCATAATGCCTTTAGCGGCTTCGCTAATGGCCATTAAACCTGATGCACACATACGGTCCACTGCCATACCGGCAACGCTATTAGGTAGGCCACCTGTGTAAGCACTCAAACGACCTATATTGTAGCCTTGGGTGCCCTGCTGCACAGCGCAACCCATAATCACATCACCGATATCCGCAGGATCAATACCCGCGCGCTCAACCACCGCACGAATCACGTGTCCACCTAACACCGGTGCTTCAGTATCGTTGAAGGAACCGCGAAATGATTTGGTCAGCGCCGTACGCGCCGTCGAAACAATAACAACTTCTTTCATGGAAGATTCCTTACTCATTTGATACAAAAGTATAGCGGCTGATGGTATCCACCACGCACGCAGGTCGGTCACTGCCTTCAATCTCGATAGTGACCCGCACAACCACTTGCACCGCGCCATTGGCGAGGCTTTCCACACCTGTGACTTCACCCGTTCCACGAATGCGTGAGCCGACAATCACCGGGGCTGGGAAACGAATACGATCACAACCGTAATTCACGCCCATGGCTAAATTCTCGACCGTCATCAACTGCGGTAAAAAATAATTCACCAGCGACAAGGTCAAATAGCCGTGCGCGACAGTGGCACCGAAGGGGCCGTCTTTCGCGCGTACTGGATCGACATGAATCCACTGGTGATCACCGGTTGCATCGGCAAAGGTATCAATACGATCTTGCTCAATCAGCAACCAGTCTGTTGCACCCAAGGATTGACCTTGGGCATCTATTAAACTTTGTGTACTTGAAAACACCGTACTCATAGCTGTCCTCCCACCACTTTAAATAGCAGCCTTAAGCTTGCTGCGAACTACATGACAGCACTTCACCGGTCATATAAGACGAATAATCACTGGCCAAGAACATCATCACGTTAGCCACTTCCCACACTTCCGCACCACGACCATAAGCCTCACGCCCTTCCAGCTCTTTAAGCAGCTCTTCAGGTGCGGATTTGCGCAGCATCGCATGCACAGCTAAAGACGGTGCAACAGCGTTAATACGCACACCAAACTCAGCAGCTTCCAGTGCAGCGCAACGGGTAAAGGCCATCACACCGGCTTTAGCAGCCGCGTAGTGGGATTGCTCCTTTTGTGCGCGCCAGCCCAAAACCGAAGCATTATTGATAATCGCTCCACCATTGCCGCGCTCTTTCATTTTGCGCAACATATAACGCGTCATGCGCATGGTGCCGTTCAAAGTCACGTCCAGCACTTTGTCCCACTCGCTGTCTGGCATATCCAGCAACGCACAGGTGGTACCCAGTCCTGCGTTATTGATCAGCACATCAACGCCGCCAAGTTTCTCTTCAGCAAAATCAATCAGCGCCTGCACTTCATCTTCGTTGGTGACATTACACAACTTGCCCCACACTTGATCGGAGCCGCTGTCTTCTTTGAGCTTAGCCACTGAAGCCGCTAAACGACCTTCATGCACGTCACTGATGACAATGCCACGGCAGCCTTCTTCCATTGCTTTAGTGGCAGCAGCGCCACCAATACCGACACCGGCAGCCGCAGTAATCAGTACTGAGCGACCTTTTAAAAGTCCATGTCCAGGCACATACGCTGGGTTGCGAGTTACATCATTCATAATTATCTGCCTTTTGCTTCTTTGGGCATGCCCAGACCGCGTTCAGCAATAATATTGCGCTGAATTTGGTTGGTACCGCCATAAATAGTGTCGGATCGAGTAAACAGGAACAGCGACTGCAAGCGCGTAAGGTTATACGGCGCACTGTCCATCATTTCTGCTTCAGGGCCTAATACATCCATTGCTAACGCACCTAAATTACGGTGCCAGCTGGACCAGTGCAGCTTATACACTAGAGCTGAACTGTCGGGACCACTGCGCTCATCCTTGGATAACATACGCATAGCGTTATAACGCATTAAGCGTAATCCCGTATGCGCTTCAGCTAAACGCTGGCGAATGGCTGGATCGTGCACCGCGCCATTGTCACGGGCAATACGAATAATTTCATTGAGCTCATTTTGAAACTGCATTTGCTGACCGAGGGTGGACACACCACGCTCAAAGCCCAGCAACGCCATAGCAATCGACCAACCTTCACCCGGCTGGCCAACTAAGTCGGCAGCTACAGCATCATCAAAGAACACTTCGTTAAATTCAGACGTGCCAGTCAATTGCTCAATCGGGCGCACAGTAATTTCGGGTTGTTGCATCTTCACTAAGAAGAAACCTAAACCGCGGTGTGCAGATGAATCAGGATCAGTGCGGGCAATAACAAAGCACCAATCCGACTCATGCGCTAATGACGTCCAGATTTTTTGTCCGGTAATACGCCACTCACCCGTTGTTGCATCTTGTACTGCGCGAGTACGCACATTGGCCAAGTCAGAACCTGCCGAAGGCTCAGAGTAGCCCTGACACCAAAATTCAGTGCCGTTGAGAATACCCGGCAGATATTTGGCTTTTTGTTCTTCAGAACCAAAAGCAATCAAAGTCGGTGCGGTGAGACCTTCACCAATATGACCAATACGACCTGGCGCGCCAGCGCGTGCATATTCTTCAGCAAAAATAACTTGCTGCTCAATCGACGCACCGCGTCCACCACTGTCTTTAGGTAAACCAATACCGACCCAGTTGCCTGCAGCCAGTTGTTGCTCCCAGCGTTTGCGCTCTTCTGGGAACATATGCTCATCACCTGGGCCACCGCGAAACTTCAGGTGTTCAAACTCACCGCATAGGTTTTCTTTAAGCCAGCCGGCGATTTCTGCACGAAAACGCTCATCTTCAGCACTAAAAGTCAGTTTCATGAAGCATCCTCCGCATCCAATAACATCGCCGCAATCAATTCACGCTGCGCCGCACCATTGCCCAAATACAACTCGCTGGCTTTGGCGCGTTTAAAGTACAGTTGAATATCGTACTCAGCGGTAAAGCCCACACCACCAAATAACTGCAACGCGTTACCGGCGTTGTAAAATACGGTATCTGAGCAATAGCCTTTAGCCATGGCCGCGGCTTCTTCAAGTTCAGCAGCCAAGACTGGATCACCTTCTGGCGCAAGTACTTCACTGGCCACACAGGCAGCGTAATACACAGCCGAACAGGCCACTTCAGCTTTGAGCTTCATATCAGCAGCTTTGTGCTTAATAGTCTGATAACTGGCAATGGTGCGACCAAACTGCTCGCGCTCCATGGTGTAAGCCACTGCCATATCCAAACTTTGTGCAGCAATACCTGACTGCTCAGCCGCAATTGCAATTTTTGCTAAGGCTAAGGTTTTTTGCAGATGAGGCCATGCCTCACCTTCAGCACCCAAGCGCAGCGCAGCGTCAACCGCCACAGCCTTTAAGCTAATCTTGGCTTGGCGACGGGTTTGATCCATGGTTGGCGTCCAGGTTGTTTGCACACCAGCCGTATCAGCCGGTACCGCAAACAAAGACACGCCAGCAGCACCGCAGGAATCGGTAGCACGCGCAGCAATAATCAGCAGATCTGCCGTATCGCCATCCAATACATAGTTGAACTCTCCATCCAACACATAACCGCTATCAGTCGCCTGCCAAGTGGCTGAAATCGCTTCAGCGCCCCAAGTACCGCCCATACGTGCAGCGTTTGGACCGACCCAGGCTAAGGTCGCAGTGGTGTCACCGCCAGCAATGGCAGGCAACAACTGTTGTTTCTGTTCGTGGCTAGCGGCCAACAAAATCGCATTGGTAGCAAAGGCCGTCGTCGCCAGAAACGGCGAGCAGAATAATGTACGCCCCATCTCTTCTAGCACAATGGCTAAGTAGACGTAGCTCATACCCAGACCGCCGTACTCCTCTGGAATCGTGATCGCCTGCAAACACAGCTCATTGCACAACCGCTGCCAGACAGCAGGGTCATAACTTGCCGCCTGTGTCATTGCATTGCGAACCTGCTCCGGACTGGATACGTCAGCCAAGAAGGCTTGGGCACTTTCGCGAACCATGTATTGTTCGTCAGTTAATCTAAATTCCATGACGCCTCCGGACTTAAGTACCGTAAACTTTTTGTGCAGGGGTTTCTTCAGCAAGCAAGGTTTGCATCGCTTGTGCCACTTCGGCTGGAGCCCAGCGTGCACCTTTATCCACACCAGCGGTTGAACGCCAGCCGTCAGCGATAGAGATTTTGCCGCCTTCCGACTCAAAAATACGCCCAGT
>JAAZCO010000042.1 GCA_012513235.1 Gammaproteobacteria bacterium | reverse complement strand
TCTTGGGCACGTGGTGACCAGTATTTTTCACCCTCACGCAGCAACTCTAATACATACACATTGTAGTTTTTACTCAGCTGCGCTTGCTCGACAGTACTGCCGAGTAATTTTGATTCGGCGCTGATTTTTAGCTCGGTAATATAGTGGCCAAACTCATAGAGGTTATCTAAATCGGCACTGCGTACATCAGGCAATAACCAGCGACCCAAGGTCAGTAAATACAAGCAGCCGGCCGTGGCACAGATGGCTGCTAAAGGTAAAAACTCAAACATACTAAAACCGCTATGGCCTAAATCTTTAGCCACTGAGTTGACCAGCAGGTTGGTCGAGGAGCCGATTAAGGTAAAGACCCCAGCCATTTGTGCGACATAGGACAGCGGAATCAAGGTCTTGGAGGGTGTTAGGCCAACTTTTAAGCTGGCAGCAATCACAATCGGAATAAAAATCGCCACCACAGCAGTGTTGTTGATAAAGGGCGCAATCAGCAGAATTAAGGCAAATAGCATCAGCAAAAACTGTAAGGGTGAGCGTGCCGCCCCAAGCATTTTTTGGATACCACTCAGCGCTCCACTGTTTTGCAATCCTGCTGCCAGAATAAACATAGCTGCCACAGTGATGGTGGCAGGATTACTAAAACCGCTCAGTGCTTGGCTTGGACTGACTAAATCAAGCAGCGTTAAGCTGACCAGTACCAGTACCGCAATGGCATCAACACGGAGCTTTTCGCTAATAAATAGCGCCATGGATGATGCAGTAATGAGCAAAACCAGAAAAATTTCTAAGGTCATAAACATCTCGCATAATAATTTTTATAGCAGATCGAGTTATGTTCTACAGATTTGAGCACTACTATCGCTGTTAGTGATTGGTTTGTCTTGTTATTAACCAACAGGCTGTGTGTGCTGTGCACTAGTACAGCTCTTGATAATGACACTCGCAAGTCACAATAGTGCGCAAGGTCACTCAAGCTGAGAGTGTGCTGTAGCTCAGTTGAGCGTTGGAGGAGGGATGCACACTGGATGTGCGAAGCAATGAAGTGAGTGCTGATACACAACGGCCCCTGCATCTTGGTGTGATGCAAGGGCCGTTTAGGGTTGCAGGTTGCGTGGGGGTTTAGGCTTTTAGGTCAAAACGGTCAGCGTTCATCACCTTAGTCCACACAGCGACAAAGTCGTGCACGAACTTTTCTTGGTTATCGTCCTGGGCATAGACTTCAGCGTAGGCACGCAACACTGAGTTCGAGCCAAACACCAAGTCAACACGACTGGCGGTCCATTTCACTGCACCACTATGACGCTCACAAATTTCGTAAGAGTTACGGCCGGTGGGTTTCCAGGTGTATGCCATATCGGTTAAGTTAACGAAAAAGTCATTGCTGAGCACACCGACGCGATCAGTAAATACACCGTGCTGGCTGTCACCGTAGTTGGTGCCTAACACGCGCATACCACCGACCAGTACCGTCATTTCATAGGCGGTCAGTTGCATCAATTGCGCACGGTCCAGCAACAGTTCTTCCGCGCTGACTACATAATGCTGTTTCATCCAGTTACGGAAACCATCAGCAAGCGGCTCCAGTACATCAAAGGACTCGGCATCAGTCATTTCGTCGGTGGCATCACCACGGCCGGGGGCAAAAGGCACAGTCACTGTTACGCCAGCGGCTTGCGCTGCTTGTTCAATACCGAGGTTACCGGCCAAAACAATGACGTCAGCAACGCTGGCACCGGTTTGGGCAGCAATGGCTTCCAGCACACTCAGTACTTTAGCTAAGCGCTCAGGCTCGTTACCTTGCCAGTCTTTTTGTGGCGCTAAACGAATGCGTGCACCGTTGGCACCACCGCGCTTATCTGAACCACGGAAAGTACGTGCACTGTCCCAAGCGGTCGTGACCATCTCGCTGAGTGTTAAACCACTGGCGGCAATCTTAGCTTTGACTGCAGCGACATCATAATCGGTGTTGCCTGCCGGCACTGGGTCTTGCCAAATCAGTACTTCTGCAGGTGCATCGGGGCCGATATAGCGAGTGTTTGGACCTAGATCGCGGTGGGTTAATTTAAACCAAGCGCGGGCGAAGGTAGCAGAGAAGTACTCAGGATCATTGTAGAAGCGCTCAGAAATTTTGCGGTATTCTGGGTCCATCTTCATCGCCATATCGGCGTCGGTCATAATGGGGTTATGACGGATAGATGGGTCTTCTACATCAACCGGTTTGTCTTCTTCTTTAATATCAATCGGTTCCCACTGCCACGCACCGGCTGGGCTTTTCTTCAGCTCCCACTCGTAATTGAGCAGCAGTTCAAAGTAGCCGTTATCCCAGACGGTTGGGTTGGTGGTCCAAGCGCCTTCAATCCCGCTACCGACAGTGTCACGACCAATGCCACGCGTTGTGTGATTGTTCCAGCCTAAACCTTGTTCAGTCAGATCGGCACCTTCTGGCGCTGTGCCTAAGTTAGCTGCGCTGCCATTACCGTGACATTTACCTACGGTGTGACCACCCGCAGTCAGGGCCACAGTTTCTTCATCATTCATCGCCATACGGGCGAAGGTGACGCGTACGTCATGTGCGGTTTTTAGCGGATCAGGTTGGCCGTCCACACCTTCTGGATTGACGTAAATCAGGCCCATCATCACCGCAGCCAATGGATTGGCTAGATCGCGTTCACCAGAGTAACGGCTGTTCTCACCACCGCTGGGCTGGAGCCATTCTTTTTCTGCACCCCAGTAAATATCTTTTTCTGGATGCCAAATGTCTTCACGGCCAAAGGCGAAACCAAAGGTTTTCAGACCCATAGATTCATAGGCCATAGTACCGGCCAGAATCATTAAGTCGGCCCAGCTGATTTTATTGCCGTATTTTTTCTTGATAGGCCATAACAGGCGACGTGCTTTGTCTAAGTTGACGTTATCGGGCCAAGAGTTAAGTGGGGCGAAACGCTGATTACCTGTACCGCCACCGGCACGACCATCGGCAATTCGATAGGTACCAGCAGAGTGCCAAGCCATACGAATCATTAGGCCGCCGTAATGACCCCAATCGGCTGGCCACCAATCTTGGCTATCGGTCATCAGTGCTTTGAGGTCGTTTTTTAGCGCGGTGACATCGAGTTTTTTAACTTCTTCACGGTAGTTAAAATCGGCACCTAAAGGATTCGTCTTACTGTCGTGCTGGTGCAAAATATCCAGATTGAGGGCGTTGGGCCACCAAGCTTTGGGTTCTTTGTTAGCTGAAGTCACACCGCCGTGCATCACGGGGCATTGGCCTGCTGTGTTTGGATTATTTGTATTCATTGTTAGCTCCGAATTTTAGTAGCATTGACTCTGATTGGCGAATATCGTCATCAGGCATTCATATACAGAAGTGACATAAGGCGTGTTACTCATAGTGTAAAACCTTGTGTACTGGGTTATTGACCATGGACCTAGAGTAACTAGAAACTTTTTATTGCTCTAATTTATTGTTAATAATGTTTCGATAGCTTTTTTGTATTGGTAGGGGTGCAGCACATCACCCAGCGCCGATTAAGGTGCTAGCGCAATCTGCTCTGTATTGAGGAATGTATTTAAGGGTCAGGTGTGACTTGCTGGGCGAAACGGTTGGCGATAACGCACATGCCCATGGCCGTTAAGCCTAGAATCAGCAGAGCTATAGGGAGTGTAAACAGCGAAGGTGCTGCCAGCAGACTGGCAATAAAGCCAATGGTGGCCGCCAGTAAAAACTGCATAAAGCCCATTAAGGCTGAAGCAATCCCAGCATGCTGTTGGGTGTGAGCCATAGTCACTGCGGTCAGGTTACCGGTAATCATACCCAGCATAGCAATACCCATACCCAGCAAAATGCTATAGCTCCACAAGGCTTGCCAATCCAGTTGCACCAAGGCCATCAGTGATAAACCAATCACCATAAAACCGCTTAAGCCGACAAACAAAATACGCGCTGCGCTGTAGTACTTGAGCAGGCGCAAGTTAATTTGGCTGATGGCAATCATCAGTACCGCATTGGCGGCAAAAATATAGCTGAACTCGTTAGGAGTCAGGCCAAACATGTTAATAAACACAAAGGGGGCGTTGTTTAAATAGATAAACAAACAACCCAAGGTGCAGCTGGTGGCCATGGTGTAAAAGAAGAAGCTAGGGTTGCTGATTTGAATCGCGTAGTTGCGCATAATATTACGCATCGATAAGGGTACTCGACGCTCTACAGGTAAGGTTTCTGGCAGCCAGAGCACGGTAAATATACCGCTGATCACACCAAGAATGGCCAATACCCAAAAAATCAGATGCCACTCACCATAGAGTAAAATCACCCCGCCCAGCATCGGCGCAGTAATGGGGGCGATCATCATCACTTGCATCAGCATCGAATAAATTCGCGCTGAGTTTTGTGGGTCGCAGGTATCAGTCACGATTGCACGTGATGCTACAGAGCCTGCAGCCGCACCAATAGCCTGTAAGAAGCGTGCAACCAACAAGCCTTCAAGGCTGGTGGTCATGGCCGCGGTAAGCGATCCGATCGTAAATAAAACAATACCGAATAACAGAGGCGGTCGGCGGCCAAAGCGATCGAGAAATGGTCCATATAAGCCTTGACCAATACCTAGGCCCACAAGAAAGACAGTCAGGGTTTGTTGCACTTGTCCTTCGCTGATCTCCAAACTGCTAGCCACTGTTGGAAATGCCGGGAGGTACATATCAATCGCTGCTGCAACTAAGGCGCTGAGCGAGGCGAGAAGAAAAATCAGCTTCATGCTGATTGTGCCGGTGTGAGGTGTTTGAGTAATAGCGCTATTCCTTATGATTAATCTATAAATATCATAACGACTACTTTTTCAGTAGCGCACGAATATTAGCCAGAGCATCGTTGCCACGTGCAGCTTTGACTTCTACAGGCGCTTCTTCAAGGCCTTCCCATTGCAAATCTTCAGCCGGCAGTTCATCAAGAAATCGACTGGGAATGCAGTCAATAGTCTCACCATACTGCTTGCGTTTACTGGCAAAAGTAAAGGCTAAGTTACGCCGTGCACGGGTGATACCCACATAAGCCAAGCGCCGCTCTTCTTCGATGGTATCGGCTTCAATGCTAGAGCGGTGCGGCAGAATTTCTTCTTCCATGCCCATAATATAAACGCTGGGGAACTCCAAACCTTTGGAGGCATGCAGCGTCATCATTTGTACACCTTCAGCGCCATCTTCATCCTCTTCTTGACGTTCGAGCATATCGCGCAACACCAGTTTGGCGATGGCTTCCTCGATGGTCATTTCACCTTCTTCATCGCGTTCTAAGGTGTTTTTTAGTGCTTCGATTAAAAACCACACGTTACTCATGCGATATTCGCAGGCTTTTTCACTGGAGCTGTTTTGCCGAATCCAGTTTTCATAATCAATATCGACGATCATTTCTTTCAATGCATCAATCGGCTCGTCGCTAAAGCAACGCTGGCGCAGCTTATCCATATAATGCTTAAAGCGCGCTAAACGTTCGGTGTAGCGTGGTGCTAAATGCTCGCCTAAGCCGATTTCTGCGCAGGCTTCATACATAGAAACTTGGCGCTCAGTGGCATAGCCGCTGAGTTTTTCCAGAGTAGTCGAACCAATTTCACGTCGAGGTACATTTATCACGCGTAAGAAAGCGTTGTCATCGTCCGGATTGACCAATAAGCGAAAGTACGACATGAGGTCTTTGACTTCCTGGCGACCAAAAAAGCTGGTGCCACCCGATAAACGGTAGGGCACTTTATGCACCTGCAGCTTGAGTTCCATAATCTTGGCTTGGTAGTTACCACGGTACAAAATGGCAAAATCACTGTACGGACGCTGGGTGCGCATATGTTCGGTGAGAATTTCCAGAGCAATACGCTCGGCTTCAGCGTCTTCATTGCGGCACTTAATCACGCGGATTTCATCACCATGGCCCATCTCACTCCACAGTTCTTTGACGAACTCATGGGGATTATTGGCAATCAAGGTATTGGCACATTTTAGAATACGACTGGTGGAGCGGTAGTTTTGCTCCAGCATGACAATTTTGAGTGAGGGGAAGTCTTCTTTGAGCTGCATCAGGTTTTCTGGACGCGCACCACGCCAGGCATAAATCGATTGGTCATCATCACCCACCACGGTGAACTGTGCGCGCTCTTTAACCAGCAGCTTAACCAGTAAATATTGGCTGGTATTGGTGTCTTGATACTCATCCACCAGCATATAGCGAATACGGTTACGCCATTTTTCCAGCACTTCGGGGTTGTTTTGAAACAGCTTCACCGGCTGGAAAATTAAATCATCAAAATCCACAGCGTTATAGGCTTTGAGGGTGCGTTGATAATGGCTGTAAACGATGGCTGCGGTTTGTTCTTTGCCGCCGCGTGCTTCTTCTAGAGCTTGTTCTGGCAAAACTAAATCATTCTTCCATTGGCTGATGATGTTTTTAACTTCATCGGCACCGTCATCACCGGCGTATTCTTTTTGC
Source organism: Gammaproteobacteria bacterium (assembly GCA_012513235.1). GTDB lineage: Bacteria > Pseudomonadota > Gammaproteobacteria > Pseudomonadales > Pseudomonadaceae > Denitrificimonas. The sequence goes on along the minus strand of JAAZCO010000042.1, from coordinate 3,828 downwards.
ATAATATCAGTGAGTAAACTTTTGACATCTGAATCATCAAAAATCGAGAAGCCGGGCTTATAACCCAGTAGCGCATGCTCACGGCGAATAATATTAAGGCCGAGGTTATGGAAAGTGGAGACCGTTAAACCATGGCCTTCCGCACCCCGCAATAACGAGGAAACCCGCTCCTTCATCTCGCGCGCAGCTTTATTGGTAAAGGTAAGCGCAACAATATAGCGCGCAGAAATACCGCATTGTTGAATTAAATAAGCGATTTTACGGGTAATTACACTGGTCTTACCTGAGCCAGCCCCGGCCAGTACCAGCATTGGACCACTGATGTAATTGACGGCTTCTTGTTGGCGGGGGTTGAGCTTAGACATACAGCAGACCAGAATCGTAAAAGCCACTATTCTAGCATTGAAGCGTGGAGGGTGCGGAGCAATAGCATAGATTGTTAGGCGAGTCGTGTTGCGCTGAGAGCAGTCGCAAGCGGTGTGCTGTGCGCTATAAAAAAGGCGCTCATGATGAGCGCCTTAGTTGTAACTTAGAGCCTATTACTCACGAACCACATGCAAGAAATGCATATGTTGCTCGTATTGATCAAGGATATCGTCAATCACTTCCTCACGAGACCAGCCCATGATGTCGTAATCTTGACCACCTTCGAGTAGATACACTTCAGCACGGAAGTACTTACGTTCTTCACGTTCTTCGGTCTCAGTGTCATCGGCATCAGGCATGATAAAGTCTGGCTTCACATAGGCGCGCGGGCGAATTTCATACACAAAATTCACTTCGACATTGTGCTGCACTTCAAGTCTGATGCGTTTGTCATCGCGACTTTCAACTTCCACAGTGTAGCCTTGCTTGCGCAGTTCCCCAGCTACTTCTTCAAATGCTGGCACCACCACTTCATCAATAAAACGGTTCACATGCGAGCGACGTGGGAACATCACCATGCTGCGCAAACGACGCTGCCAACCACCAGCACTCTTATGTTGACGCGAGTAGTGGGTGGCGCTTTGATGCCTGAGCACACGTTTAGTTGAGTCAATATGCAATGCTTTGAGTAAGCCCCAAATCGCGACTAATAAAACGACCGAGAAGGGCAAAGCACTGGCAATGGTCAGCGATTGTAGAGCGCCTAAACCACCCGTCAGCAGCAAGGTAATCGCCACCACACCGGTAGAAGAAGCCCAGAAGACGCGCTGCCACAGGGGTGTTTCAGTTTTACCACCGGAGGCCAGCATATCAATCACTAGCGAGCCTGAGTCTGCTGAGGTGACAAAGAACAGCACCACCATACAGACCGCCACTATCGACAATAAGGTCGAGAAGGGGAAGTGCTCTAAGAAAGCAAACAGCGCGAGCGACGAGTCGGCGTTCACCGTATCGGCCAGCTGCGTCATACCCTTTTTCATAATCAGGTAGATGGAGGTATTACCAAACACCGTCATCCACATAAAGGTGAAGCCTGTCGGTACCAGCAGCACGCCAGTCAGAAACTGACGAATGGTACGACCACGCGAAACACGCGCGATAAACATACCGACAAAGGGTGACCAAGAAATCCACCAGCCCCAATACAACAAGGTCCAACCACCGAGCCAATCGGTTGGGTTGTAGGCGTAAAGATTAAAGGTTTTATTCACGATCTCGGATAGATAACCACCGGTATTTTCCACAAAGCTTTTTAGCAGTAAAGCTGTGGGTCCGAGCGCTAAAACTAAGGTGAGCAAGATGACTGCGAGTAGCAGGTTCATCTCAGATAAAATGCGAATACCTTTATCCAAGCCTGTGGCAACTGACAACGTGGCTAAAGCGGTAATACCGATAATCAACATGATTTGGATGTTGGTACCAATGGGCAAGTCAAACAGATAGTTAAAGCCACTGTTAATTTGCAGTACGCCATAACCCAGCGAGGTAGCGATACCTAAAACGGTACTGATAATTGCAAAAATATCCACCGCATGGCCGATAGGACCATAAATACGCTCACCGATTAATGGGTACAGCGCTGAGCGCAAGGTGAGCGGTAAGCCGTGACGGTAAGCAAAGAAGGCTAGAATTAAGGCGACCATCGCGTAGATGGCCCAGGCGTGTAGACCCCAGTGGAAGAAGGTCAACTTCATCGCTTCTTTAGCGGCTTCCACGGTATTAGGGTCGCCGACGGGTGGTGCAATAAAGTGCATCACCGGCTCAGCTACACCAAAGAACATCAAACCAATACCCATACCCGCTGAGAACAGCATGGCAAACCAACTGGTGCTTTTATAGTCAGGTTCACTGTGGTCAGGGCCCAGCTTGATATCACCATAACGGCTAAAGGTCAGAAACATGGTGCTCAATAGAATCAGCGCCACGGCCAGAATATAGAACCAGCTGACGTTTTCTACGATCCAGCTTTGTAAGTCACCAAAGAAACGTTGGGCAATGCTTGGAAAAATACTGGCAAACAAAACTAAGACAGCAATGAGAATAGCGGAACTATAAAACACCGGTGGGCTTATCGTTCCGCTGCGTTGGGTGGGTGTTTCCATGAGAACTCCTTAAGGGTGCAATGTCACTTATGGCGAAGTGATATCAACGTGTAAACGGTCGCATTTATAAAGCATGCACAGTACATGTCAAGTTTAGAGACATTTTGCTAGTGCGTTTTTTATATACAAAAGCCCTCAACAGTTGATTGAACAACTGTTGAGGGCTCGATGCAACACAGCGATGTGATCGCCGCTTTAGTCGTGACGTGACGACAATAATGCAGGTTTTTCTTTACGGCTACGCGAATCTAATTGCTCAAGTTGTTCCAAACTTGGCAGACGCTCACCTTTGCGAATAATCAAAGGTTGTGGTGCTGGACGTGCTTCACGACTTACTGCAGGTTCTGCATAGCGTGAATCAGTGCGTGATGGATTCGGACGTGGCTTTCTTGGACCCGAGCGACGTTGTTCACCAGATGCGGCAGGCGTTGCACCGGTACGAGCATGGCGTGCTGTGCGTGCTTGAGCACCTGTAGCTGGCGCATTGCTGTTCGGGCGACGACTGTTGCCTTTGTTTTTATACGGGCTGACGTAATCAACGCTGTTACCGAAGTTATCAATCGCATCATCGAGAAATACTTCAGGATCACGATTCGCTGGTGCGCTCGGTGCGCCTGCTGTGGGACGATTATTACGTGTGTTGCGAGGGTTGCGTGCACGTGATGCTGCAGGTTTAGCGGCTGCACCATCAGCGCTTTCAGCTGGACGCGTTTGCGTACGCTCAGGGCGACGGCCGCGTGGCTTATCAGAATCGGCAGGCTTGTCAGCACTGCTTTTACGCTCTGTGCGTGGTGCATTACGACCTGCACCACCGCCACGTACTGGACGTGGAGCACGCGGCTCAGCTTTTTCAATCACCACGCTACTTGGGTCAAAACCCATGGTATCGCCGTCTTCGATAGTTTGACGGGTCATACGCTCAATGCTTTTGAGTAAGCGTTCTTCGTCTGGAGCTACCAGCGATATGGCTTGACCAGTGCGGCCCGCACGACCGGTACGACCGATGCGGTGTACATAGTCTTCTTCAACGTTAGGTAACTCAAAGTTGACCACGTGTGGTAACTGATCAATATCCAAACCACGAGCAGCAATATCGGTGGCAACTAAAATACGCACACTGCCTGCTTTAAACTCAGCTAAAGCTTTAGTACGGGCATTCTGGCTTTTATTACCGTGAATGGCTGCAGCAGGCAGGCCGTTTTTATCCAAATACTCGGCTAAACGGTTGGCGCCATGCTTGGTGCGGGTGAAAACTAACACCTGCTCCCATGCGCCTAAGGTAATTAAGTGCGCTAACAAT
>JAAZCO010000006.1 GCA_012513235.1 Gammaproteobacteria bacterium | reverse complement strand
GGGATTACATGTATCCGTTTGGACAGTCAACGAGCCAGCGCTGATGCGCCGACTCGCTGCAAATGGTGCAGACAGTCTGATTACTGACTTTCCCGGTTTGGCCATTGCCAGCCTTGGGAATCACTAAAACGCTGTTCCAAATAGGCTCCGACCGAATCAGGCCACTGACCGGAGCCGCTTAAAAAAGTCGGTTCAGACCATCATAAGCTGCCACGCGGTAAGCTTCAGCCATGGTTGGATAGTTGAATGTAGTATTAATAAAATACTTCAACGTATTGGCTTCGCCCGGCTGATTCATAATTGCCTGACCAATGTGCACAATTTCTGAAGCTTGGTAGCCAAAGCAATGCACACCCAAAATAGCCAAGGTTTCACGATGGAATAGAATTTTCAACATGCCGACTGGCTCATTGGAAATCTGCGCACGAGCCATACTTTTGAAGAAGGCTTTACCCACTTCGTACGGTACTTTAGCTTCAGTCAGTTCACGCTCAGTTTTACCAATCGAGCTAATCTCTGGAATGGTGTAAATACCTGTTGGTACGTCATCCACAAAGTGCCAGTTATTCTCATCGATGATATTACCTGCCGCCGAACGACCTTGGTCATAGGCTGCACTGGCCAGACTCGGCCAACCAATCACATCACCTGCGGCATAAATATTAGGGACTGCAGTACGGTAATATTCATCAACAGCAATCTGACCACGACCATTAGCTGTTAAGCCAACATTCTCTAGGCTCAATTGGTCAGTGTTACCGGTACGACCGTTACACCAGAGGAAACCATCTGCCTTAATTTTCTTACCGGACTTAAGGTGTAAAATCACACCTTTATCAACGCCTTCAATACGCTCATATTCTTCGTTATGGCGAATCAGAACGTTATTGTTGCGCAAGTGATAGCTCAATGCATCCGAGATTTCATCATCCAAGAAGCTCAGTAACTGATCACGGTTATCAATCAAATCAACCAATACACCTAAACCACTAAAGATCGAAGCATATTCGCAGCCAATCACTCCTGCGCCATAAATGATCAAACGACGTGGCGTATGACTCAAGCTTAAAATCGTATCGCTGTCATAAATACGCGGGTGATTAAAGTCAACGTCAGCAGGACGGTATGGACGTGAACCTGTAGCAATGATGATTTCATTGGCCACCAGCTTTTCAACACGGCTTGGACCTACCACATCGACACTATGCTCATCAGCAAAGCTGGCAGTACCAAAATACACATCAATGCGGTTACGTGCATAGTAACCAGTGCGTGACGCAACCTGACGCTCAATCACGCTTCCAGCGTTCTTTAATACGTCAGGAAATGAGAACCAGCGCGGCTCACCAATTTGGCGGAACATAGCGCTGGTGTTAAAACGTAAGATTTGGCGAACAGAATGACGCAAAGCTTTTGAGGGGATGGTACCCAGGTGTGTACTGTTACCACCGAGTACGCCGCGGCTTTCTACAACTGCAACCTTGCGTCCTGCTTTGGCAGCATTCATTGCCGCACCTTCACCTGCAGGACCTGACCCCAGAACTACTACATCATAGTTGTAAACTGCCATTTGGACTCCTAACAATATGCCCAGCAGGCAACCAACTCACCGCTGCAGCATATTTACAAAAAAATTGGCTTATTGAGCCTGTATAACTCGCATTGTGCAACTAGCGCTTGGTCGCGTCATAGGCTTGCACAGCATTATCAGCTATCGCATTTTGCCCTGCATTGACCTCATCACACTTTTCACGCACTCCGCCACAAATTGAGCATTGTTTTTCAATACCCAAGTTAGCAATACCGCCACATGAGCCGGCAATCGGAGCACGTCCGGCTAACACACCTGCCGACATGCCGAGCACCACCAACGCCATCACCGCAAATACTATTAAAAACAGTGTAAAACCGCCCATCAGTGACCTCCTTCAGGAAAGAGTTTGGAGAACTCTGAGCTGACTTGTGTAGCAAAACCATCGCCCTGACGCGTAACAAAAAAAGCAGCTATGCCCTGCTCTTCTGCAAAAGTCAAACCACGCTCAGGCCCAAGGACTAACAACAGTGTACCTAAACCATCGGCACGTAAGGTAGAACGATCAATCACAGTGACCGAAGCTAAGCGATGACTGATTGGCGCACCGACTTGTGGATCAAGTGTATGCGAAAATCGCACACCCTCTTCTTCAAAGTAATTACGGTAATCACCTGAGGTATTAATACCGTAGCCATCAATCTCTAAAATACGTTGAATCACTTGCTGGCCATCTGCTAAAGGTTGCTCCAAAGCAATCCGCCAAGGCGAACCATCAGGCTTGCGCCCTTGGGCCTTTAACTCACCGGTGATCTCAATCATATAGCTATCAATATTAAGCTCAGCAAATCGCTGACTCATACGATCAACAGTATAACCGGCAGCAATGCTATTGAATTCAACTTTGACATCCGCATCTTTGCACAGTTGATCATCCACGACACGCACATGCTGATAACCCACCCGCTCTTTAGCTTGGGCAATCTGCGCCGCGCTGGGCACCTGCTTACCGCGTGCTTGTGGGCCAAATCCCCAAAGATCTAATAATGGTCCGAGAGTCAGGTCAAATGCGCCATCACTTGAGCGTGATAACTCATGACCGTAGTGCACAAGATCCAGCACAGGTTGAGGCATTTTCATGCAGGTGTTGGCAGGAGATTGATTAAAGCGAGCAATATCAGAGTCTAAGCGATAGGTCGACATTTGACGGTCAACCTCATCTAAAATGTTTTGTACTGCAACGCCCACAGCATCAGCTGCAGGCGTCGAAGTATTATGCACATACTTGATGGTGTAAGTGCTGCCCATGGTTGGACCGGACAGCACTTCAACACGCTCAGCCTTGCTATCGCAGGCGCTGAGCGTTACAGCTAACATCGAAACTAAACACGCTCCCTGCAACAGGTTGCGTAGCATATTAGCCCCCAAAGTCATCAAGTAAGATATTTTCAGGCTCAACACCCATATTCTCCAGCAAGTTCACCACTGCATTGTTCATCATAGGTGGACCACACATGTAGAACTCGCAATCTTCAGGCGCTGGGTGATCTTTCAAGTAGTTCTCATAGAGAACGTTATGAATAAAGCCCGTAGGTCCGGTCCAATTGTCTTCTGGCAATGGATCAGATAGCGCCAAGTGCCAAGTGAAGTTGGGGTTTTCAGCTTGCAGTTTATCGTACTCATCCACATAAAAAGCTTCACGCAAAGAACGTGCGCCATACCAGAAGCTGATTTTACGCGTACTGTGCAAGCGCTTAAGCTGGTCAAAGATGTGCGAGCGCATCGGCGCCATACCAGCACCACCACCGACAAACACCATTTCCGCATCGGTATCTTTAGCGAAGAAGTCACCAAATGGACCGTATACAGTAACTTTGTCACCTTCTTTCAGGCTGAACACCCATGACGACATAATACCCGCTGGTAAATCATCACGCCCCGGAGGTGGTGTCGCAATACGAATATTGAACTTCACAATACCCTTTTCATCAGGGTAGTTAGCCATGGAGTAAGCACGAATAGTTGGCTCAGTTACGGTGGAACTGTAACGCCAAATATCAAACTTATCCCAGTCCGCATGGAACTCAGGCTGAATATCAAAATCCTTATACTGCACCACGTGTGGCGGGCACTCTAACTGCACATAACCACCGGCGCGGAAATTCACATCTTCGCCATCCGGAATACGTAACGTCAGCTCTTTAATAAAGGTGGCCACGTTCGGGTTGGATTCAACTGTACATTCCCACTTCTTCACCCCAAAGATTTCTTCGGGGATTTGAATGTCCATGTCCTGTTTAACCGCAACCTGACACGACAAACGCCAGCCTTCTTTACCTTCACGCTTGGTAAAGTGTGATTCTTCAGTTGGCAGCATTTCACCACCACCACTGCTAATCACACAGCTACACTGCGCACAAGTACCACCACCACCGCATGCGGACGATAGAAAGATGTTGTTGCTGGCAAGTGTTTGCAGCAATTTGCCACCAGCAGGCACAGTAATACTGCGCTCACCGTTGATATTAATGGTCACATCACCGTCCGATACTAAACGCGCACGAGCGACAAGAATCATCACTACCAGCGCGAGTACGATCGCGGTAAACATACCAATAGCGAGAAAAATCTCGAAATTCATAACTCGCTACTCCTTACAGTTGTACGCCAGAGAATGACATAAAGCCCAAAGACATTAAGCCAATCGTGATAAAAGTAATGCCTAAGCCTTGCAAACCGACTGGCACATCACTGTATTTTAACTTCTCGCGAATACCCGCTAGCAACGCAATGGCTAATGCCCAAGAGAAACCTGAACCCAAGCCATACACGGTACTTTCTGCAAAGTTATAATCACGCTCAACCATAAACAAGGTACCACCCATGATGGCGCAGTTTACGGTGATCAACGGCAAGAACACGCCCAACGCGTTGTACAGCGAAGGCACATACTTATCCAGAAGCATTTCCAAGATTTGTACAATAGCGGCAATAACACCGATATAGCTGAGCAAACCTAAGAAGCTTAAGTCAACTTCAGGCATACCCGCCCAAGCTAATGCGCCGTCTTTCAGTAAGTAGGTGTAGATCAAGTTGTTGGCTGGCACAGTAATCACCTGCACCACCACAACCGCAATACCTAGACCAATTGCAGTTTCCACTTTTTTGGAAATCGCAATAAAAGTACACATACCTAAGAAGAACGCTAACGCCATGTTCTCAACGAAAACGGCTTTAACAAATAAACTGATGTAATGTTCCATCAGTACGCCTCCTTCTCTTGAGAGTGCGCAGCAATGCGGAAGTCAGCTTCTTCAACTTGACCTTTTTTCCACATACGCAATCCCCAGATAATCAAACCAATTAAGAAGAATGCCGACGGTGGTAGCAGCAACATACCGTTGGGCAAGTACCAGCCGCCATCGTTGACCACAGGTAAAATGGTGTAACCCATTAACTTACCGGCACCAAACAACTCGCGCACGATACCTAAAACAATCAGCATGGCGCTGTAGCCCAAGCCGTTACCGATACCATCAAAGAATGAAATCACCGGAGGATTGGACATAGCAAATGCTTCCGCACGCCCCATCACAATACAGTTGGTAATAATCAAACCGACGAACACCGACAGTTGCTTAGACAAAGTGTAGGCATAAGCTTTGAGTACTTGGTCAACCACGATTACCAATGACGCAATAATCACCATCTGCACAATCATACGAATGGAGCTGGGGATCTGTTTGCGGATCATCGAGATAAACATATTCGAGAATGCGGTAACCAAAGTTAAGGCAATCGACATCACGAGGGCTGTTTTCAGGTTGGAGGTCACCGCAAGAGCTGAACAGATACCTAGGATCTGCAGGCCAATGGGGTTGTTATTAAAAATAGGATCTAACAGAACCTGTTTAATTGTTGGCTGTGACATCTTTACGCCTCCCCTGCACGTAAATGCTCAATAAAGCGACCAAAGCCGTTTTCACCCAGCCAGAACTGCACTAAGTGCGTCACACCATTACTGGTCAAGGTTGCACCCGCTAAACCATCAATTTGGTTATCAGCTGTTGCACTGCTCTGATCAACGTTACCTTTGATGACACGGATTGCGACTTTGTCATTGCTGTCAAACAGCTTTTTATCCAGCCACAGCTTGCGCCAGTTTGGATTGTCAATTTCACCACCCAGACCTGGCGTTTCACCGTGCTCATAAAAGCCAAAGCCCGCAACAGTGTTTAAGTCACCTTTAACAGCAATAAAGCCGTGCAAGGTTGACCACAAACCGTAACCACGCACTGGAACAATCAAGGTATCCAGCTGACCGTCACTCTCAACCACATACACGGTACTGTAACGCTCACGACGCTTGATCGACGCAATATCCTCAGAGCCTGTTAACGCTTTAGATAGCGCAGGGTCTTTAGATGACTGCAAAGGATCAAAGGTCAGCGGGTCTTGTGCATCAGAAAACTTACCTGTTTCTAGATCCACAACACGCGCCTGAATACGCGTATCAAACATTTGTTTAACTTGCGCACCGGTCATACTGGCATCGCCAAGTTGAGCAATCGCTAAAATACTGCGCTGCTTATCCAGTAAACGGTTTTCAGTTTGTGTAGGACGCAGAGCAACCGCAGCCCCTGCAACAAAAATTGAACACACCAAGCACACTAACAAAGCAACAGTTAGGGTACGGGCGGTTGATTCTCTTTGACTAGACATTACGTGCCAGCCTCCGCTTAATGTTGGCCTGAACAACAAAGTGGTCAATCAATGGCGCGCACAAGTTAGCAAACAAAATCGCCAACATCATGCCTTCTGGGAATGCTGGGTTCACCACACGGATCAACACCACCATCACACCAATCACAGCACCAAAGACCCACTTACCGGTATTAGTCATGGACGCCGACACAGGGTCAGTGGCCATAAAAATCATCCCGAACGCAAAACCACCGACGACCATATGCCAGTACCACGGCATAGCAAATAATGGGTTGGTGTCAGAGCCGAGCATATTAAACAGTGAACTCAACGCCACCATACCGATCATCACACCAGCAACAATGCGCCATGCAGCAATACGCATAATCAGCAGCACAGCACCACCGATAAAGATCGCTAGCGTACTGGTCTCGCCCACAGAACCGTGAACCTGACCAATAAAGGCATCCATCCAGCTGATACCTGCACTCATCACTTGCTGCATACCACCTTCAGCACCAAGGCTTAACGCAGTTGCACCAGCGAAACCGTCCACGGCAGTCCATACCGCGTCACCCGACAATTGTGCAGGATAAGCGAAGAATAGAAACGCACGGCCGGCAAGCGCTGGGTTAAGGAAGTTTTTACCGGTACCACCAAACACTTCTTTACCAATCACGATACCAAAGCTGATACCCATGGCGACTTGCCATAAAGGAATGCTCGGCGGCAGAATCAAGGCAAACAAAATGGAGGTTACGAAGAAACCTTCGTTGATCTCATGGCCACGAATCGAGGCAAACAACACTTCCCAGAACCCACCCACCACAAAGGTGACTAGATAAAT
>JAAZCO010000298.1 GCA_012513235.1 Gammaproteobacteria bacterium | reverse complement strand
TGGCCTGCCTGGCTGCAAAGCCAGCATGCAAAACGAAGAAAATATTCGCATGGTGCTTAAAGACCCATCTGAAGGTGTGATTGAGCGCCTGTGCGCCAGTATTGATCTTGAAGTGGTCGCCATGAAACGCATCCGTATTGGTGCTGTTTCCATGGGTAAATTACCGCTCGGCATGTGGCGTTATTGCTTACCGACACAAAAGTTTTAATCTTTTTATCTATTTTATTTATTTTATTTATTTTATTTATTTTATTTAAAACAATTTAATCGAGAATTTTATGCTCAATAATGACGTACTGCGCAGCCTGCGCTACACCCTTAACCTAAATGACAATGCACTGCTGGAGCTGTTCCAGACTGTGGAGCCTGACTTAGATATTGCTACATTGCGCAGCTATTTAGCCAGCGAAGAAGACGAATCTTTTGTGCGCATGGATGATGAGTTAATGGTTGGTTTTTTAGACAGTCTGATTGTCAGCCGTCGTGGCCCAAGCCCACAGCCTGCACCACCGACTGAACTGCCTCTAACCAACAACACAGTATTGAAAAAGCTACGCGTAGCTTTCACTTTGCAAGAAGCGGATCTGTTAGCCATTTTGGACTCAGTCGCCTTTACCGTGACCAAGCCTGAGCTCAGTGCTTTATTTCGAAAGCCGGATCACAAAAACTATCGCCTGTGTGGTGATCAACTGCTGCGTCAGTTCCTCAAGGGCCTCACCTTACGCTTGCGTCCAGAAACGAATTAAACAGCAGTATGTGCCACATTTGATCGGCAAGATTGGCGGGCATACATGCCCGCCCTACGAGAATGATATAAGAAAATTTTCAAGGTTGTATTTTGTATTCAATGCAATCTTAAACAGCGCTCATCGTGGCGCGAAGTCTATTTTTTAACGCATGTATTTTACTATTGAATATATTTGAAGGATGAACTGACCGATGAGCACTGACTCTTTTGCTGCAATGCCCAATGCACAAGGTTATTTTGGTCCCTATGGCGGCCAATATGTACCCGAGCATCTCAAGGCATTGATGAATGATATCAACACCTCTTATGAAGAAATCTGTGCCTGCCCTGAGTTTCAGGCTGAGTTGGCCAGCTTATTTACTGATTATGTCGGTCGCCCCAGCCCCATTTTTCATGCTAAACGCCTGAGTGAGCAACTCGGTGGCGCACAAATTTATTTAAAGCGTGAAGACCTGAATCACACTGGCGCACATAAGATTAACCATTGCCTAGGCGAAGCGTTGCTGGCCAAGTTTATGGGCAAAAAGAAAGTCATCGCAGAAACCGGTGCCGGTCAACACGGTGTCGCACTGGCAACAGCCTGCGCTTTGGTCGGCATTCCCTGTGAAATCCATATGGGTCAGTCGGATATCGAAAAAGAACACCCCAACGTAGTGAAGATGAAAATCTTAGGCTGCACTTTAATTCCAGTGACTACAGGGGCCGCCACGCTAAAAGAAGCAGTTGATAGTGCCTTTGAAGAATATCTAAAAAATCCAGAAGAATTTATCTACGCCATTGGCTCTGTGGTCGGCCCACACCCTTTCCCGAAAATGGTGCGTGACTTCCAGTCCATCATTGGCCGCGAAGCCCGTGAGCAGTTCTTAACGCGCCAACAGTGCCTACCTGATTATGTCACCGCTTGTGTGGGCGGCGGTTCTAACTCAATTGGTATGTTCACCGCATTCCTGCATGATAAAGATGTGCAGTTAGTCGGTGTTGAGCCCGGCGGTGAAGGCATCGAAACCCAGCGTCACTCAGCAACTTTGACCAAAGGTAAACCCGGTCAACTGCACGGCATGGCCTGTTATGTATTGGAAGATGCAGACGGTAACCCAGCTTCCGTGCATTCGATCGCTTCAGGCTTGGACTACCCTGGTGTTGGCCCACAGCACAGCTACCTCAAAGACCTAGGCCGCGTGCAATATGATCATGTCAGTGATCAAGAAACCTTGGATGCCTTTATGCGCTTATCGCGCGTGGAAGGTATTATTCCTGCCCTAGAAAGCGCACATGCTGTGGCTTGGGCAATGCGTAAAGCGCCGACCTTGCGCAAGGATCAAAGCATTTTGATTAACTTGTCCGGTCGCGGTGATAAAGACGCAGATTATGTGGCGAATTTGTTGGGCTTGTAATCAACCCTAATCGGCAGACAAAAAAATACCGCTGAGCCAAAAGCTGAGCGGTATTTTTTGTACTGTTCGATTTATTGCGCTGTTTTAGATAACAACTGCATCGATTTCATTTGCTCTTGCACTTCTTGCTCAGTCAACACACGCTTAGCTTGTAAGTAGCTTGAGTTCCAATACTTACTGCTGAGCTTATCGACTCGCACTCCACCGCTGCGCTTGCTTGATGAATGAATAAACTCATCATCGCCCATGTAGATACCCACATGGGTCACGCGGCCGCGACCACGATCATTAAACAAGATTAAATCACCAGGCTCTAAATCAGCACGAGCCACCACAGGTGCATCCATACTTAATAACGCGCCCGTGGTACGTGGCAGTTGAATACCTAGCTCTTCTTTATAGACGTGACCTACAAAGCCACTGCAGTCAAAACCTGTTTTACGACTGCTACCACCGTATTTATACGGTGTACCAAGTAAGGTTTTACCACGATCCAATAAACTATCGCTTAAGCTTGGAAAACTGTATTTGAGTTCTGCAGCTTCTTGCAACTCAATGGCCGCTTGCTGCGCATCGTCAAAACGATCCAATACAGCAACTAATGCACGAGAGTTCAACTCAATCGTGTCACGCTTAATTGCCTCAGCTTGAGTGTTATTAGCATTAAAATTGGCACAGGATGCCAATACTAAACAGCTCAAACCACAGGTTATATTCTTTATAAATTTAGACATACATACAAAATGACAAAATGTTTTCATGATTTAGCGCGCTAATATGCCTTGCATTGAGCCAAAGTGCAAATTTAATGACTGATTAATGTGACTTACTCAATGGTTTACCGTCAAAGCCAACAGCATTGATAACTGACATAAGGGCCTGCCGCTCTGTGCCTGCCAGATATTAAAGGCTTCTTGCACCGCGCTTAAGTCACGCTGACTGGTGGGGGTTTTTGTCACAATATCCTGCGCCACTAATGCAGCAATCACATCAGTGCTCAAGACAAAGGTGTCTTTACCAGCCATACGTAAAAAGCGCGGCGCTGATAATCCGCCCAACTGATACCCCTGCTTTGCCAAGTAGCGCCACAAACCCACAATATCATGCTCAGGCCACTGCGCTAAAAACGCTCCGAAACTACCATACTCCTTAGATATATCCAGCAGCATCTGCGCATTACGCGGCACACTCTTGAGCTTACCTAAATGACGAATAATGCGCGTATCCTGCATTAAACGCTCGATATGCTCGGCACTCATCAAGACGACTTTTTCAGGGTCAAAACCCCAAAACACTTCTTCAAAATTCGGCCACTTTGCATCAACGACACTGTGACGTAAGCCAGCGCGAAATACGCGCAACGCCATCAGTGACAAATAACGATCATCACTGACTGCAGTCAATTGAGCCGCTGTAGCCGGGATCGGCAGGCGCGCTTCAAGCGCAGCTAAAGAACCAAAACGGTTGATACCGTATTCAAGCATCCACTGAAAATCTTGCATGAGCTATGCACCTTTATCTGCGTTGCCAAGTCAATTATAAAGTGAGTATTAATCGGGTTTAACTTGTTGTGCCATTAAGCGCTGCGCCATTTCATCTAGCATCTTCTGCTCCTGCTTATCAGCAGTTTTTTGTACTTCATCTCGGTAGCGCTGCACCAATTTACGCAGTCCTTCGACACGGGCATAGGCTTGTTGCCACACTGTGCGTGCTTGATTGAGATTGTGCTCATGCCAAGCCAGACTTTTCTGCTGCTGCTCAACTGCCACTTCCAGTTGCGATAAGAAACGCTGATAGTTCATCAGCCACTGCCCACTAACACCGGTTTGCCCCTTATCAATCCATTGCTGCTGATAATCATCACGGTATTGCTGCAAGTTATCTAACTGCTGCTGGGCTTGCTGCAAAGCACTTTGGTACTGTGCCAATTTACCCGCAGCTTCACGCTCTTCATTTCTTGCCATGTCAATCACTGGCAATAAGCGCTGTACCCGACGTTTCATTCAGTCATGGCCCTTAAGAAGCTGGATTAATCACAGACAACAAATGCGCTGTACTTTTTTCAAGTGTTTCAGTTTCACGTAAGCCTTGGCGTAAAAACGCTGACATATGCGGGTAGCGCTCAATCGCCAAATCAGTATCTTTATCCCCACCCGCCACATAAGCACCGACACTGATCAAGTCACGGCTTTGTTGGTAACGCGTCCACAGTTGTTTAAAGCGCTGAGCCGCCTTGAGATGCGCCTCAGCAACAACTTGCGGCATCACCCGACTCACAGACTGGCTGATATCAATCGCTGGGTAGTGACCTTCCTGAGCGAGATCACGCGACAACACAAAGTGACCATCGAGCACACCACGTGCCGCATCGGCAATCGGGTCTTGCTGATCATCACCTTCGGATAACACGGTGTAAAACGCGGTAATCGAGCCACCACCTTTATCAGCGTTCCCCGCGCGCTCCACAAGCTTAGGCAATTTAGCAAACACCGAGGGCGGATAGCCCTTGGTCGCAGGCGGCTCACCAATGGCTAGAGCAATTTCACGCTGCGCTTGGGCATAACGGGTTAAAGAATCCATCAGCAATAAAACGTTGTAATTTTTATCACGAAAGTATTCAGCAATACGCGTGCAATACATCGCCGCACGCAAACGCATTAAGGGGGCATCATCCGCTGGCGACGCTACAACGATGGCGCGCTTGAGGTCTTCTTCACCGAGAATTTCTTCAATAAACTCTTTCACTTCTCGGCCACGCTCACCGATCAAGCCGACAATCACAATATCGGCTTTAGTAAAACGGGTCATCATCCCCAGCAGCACACTCTTACCCACGCCGGTACCGGCAAATAAGCCAATACG
>JAAZCO010000297.1 GCA_012513235.1 Gammaproteobacteria bacterium | reverse complement strand
TTGGTCGAGCTTAAGATCCACCAAAATTTGCGCGATTTCTAAACCAATCTGCAAACTGGAGGTGCCTTCAGCCCAAATATTATGTGCTGCCTGTGCCTTTAACTCCGCATCGCGTGCAAACTCACAGGCTGTTAATAAGCCCTCAGCATCGAGCAATGGATCAACCGCAATGATTTGCGCAACCCAACTGTGCAAATCAATGCTGCCATCTTGGCTTATGGGCTGTTCTGTTCTGACCTGTACCATTATCAATCCTTCGAGTCTTAGACTCAGCTCACCACATCAACGATGAAAACACCGCTATTACTTTTTCACAAATAACGCCATAGCTTCGGTGTGCCCAGTTTGCGCAAACATATCCAAGATGCCGGCAGTCTGTAAACGGTAACCGCGTGCGCTCAATATCGCGGCATCACGTGCCAGGGTAGCCGGATTACAGGACACATATACAATACGCGCAACTTTAAGCTTAGCTAAACGCTCGACCACCACTTGCGCACCTTCGCGTGGTGGATCTAACAAAGCCGCAGAGAAAGCACTGCGCGCCCACTCTTTATCATGCAAGGGCTGGGTCAAATCACAGTGATAAAACTCAAGATTATTCAGTTGATGGGCTGCCGCATTCTCACGCGCACGATCCAACATGGATGCCACACCTTCCACCGCAACCACTTCTTTAACGCGCTGCGCCAGCGGCAAAGCAAAGTTACCTAGACCACAAAATAAATCCAGCACGCGCTCATCTGCTTGCGGTGCTAACCAGTCTAAAGCTTGGGCAATCATCGCTTCATTCATCTGCGCATTCACTTGCACAAAGTCACCGGGCTGATAGGCAACCTGCAAAGCAAATTGTGACAAGTCATAGCTTAAAGCTTGACCGGCCTGATCTGGCTGCGGCGCACCGATACCTTGCAACCACAACTGCACCTGATGCTCAGCACAATACGCGCGCAACAATTCAAGATCAGCCTCATGCAGCGCCTGAGTATGGCGCAACAGCAAAGCGTTCTCACGGCCACTGAACAACTCCACATGGCCCAGAGCTTGTGGTTGGGTAAAGCGATTCAATAAGGCCGACAATCCAGCAAACACGGGCTGTAAGGCGTCAACTAAAATCACACAGCCATCAACCTCAACAATATCGTTACTGGCTAAACCACGAAAACCAACGTCCACATGCTTTTGCTTGACATCGTAACGGACCGACACCCGCGTGCGGCGGCGATAAGCAAAAGCGGGGCCCACCAAAGGCTCAGCCCAGCTTTTAGGCTCCACACCTTCACGACTCAGTTGATCAACCAAGTTAGCGTGTTTGAGCTCAATTTGTTGCGCATGACTGACATGCTGCAAGGTACAACCGCCACATTGCCCGACCCACTCACAGCGAGGCGTCAGGCGTTCAGCACTGGCGGTTTGCACCGCAACAGTTTGCGCTTCAACTATTTTACTGCGCGCAGCCAAGACTTGCGCCTGCACTTGCTCACCGGGCAATGCGCCACTGACAAACCAAGTGCGGCCGTCTAAAAAAGCGATACCGCGACCATCATGGGATAAGCGTTCAATGCGCAGTACTTGTTTCTTACCAATTTGCATCGTACTGCGTGCAGCACCTGGGGTTTGAAAGCGTAATGTTTTTGGTGCTTTAGGGCGACTCATACGGACTCCGGTGCATAAATACCGCTGGATAAATAACGATCGCCACGGTCGCAAACAATAGCGACCAATACGGCATTTTCAACGGTTTGCGAAACACGCAGCATCGCAGCGACAGAACCACCTGACGACACCCCACAAAAGATACCTTCTTCACGCGCTAAGCGGCGCATGCACGCTTCAGCTTCGTGCTGGCCCATATCAATCACCTGATCAACACGACTGGCATCAAAAATTTTGGGCAAGTAGGCTTCGGGCCAACGGCGAATCCCCGGAATAGTGGCACCTTCAGTCGGCTGTAAACCGACAATCTGCACATTAGGGTTCTGCTCTTTTAAATAGCGCGACACCCCCATAATGGTGCCAGTGGTGCCCATGGAACTAATAAAGTGCGTGATTTGCCCTTGGGTTTGCTGCCAAATTTCTGGGCCGGTACTGTTGTAGTGCGCCAGCGGATTGTCTTGATTAGCAAACTGATCCAGCACAATACCTTGACCTTGCGCCTGCATCGCTAAAGCCAAATCACGCGCATCCTCCAT
>JAAZCO010000296.1 GCA_012513235.1 Gammaproteobacteria bacterium | reverse complement strand
GCATCTGTTATTGAGGATATGTCATGCTCACTTTTACTGCACTGCCTGCATTTAATGATAACTACATCTGGCTGATTCAAGACACTCAACGTCAACTCTGTGCTGCAGTTGACCCCGGTGACGCCCAACCTGTACTGAACTGGTTGGCTGATCATCCACAGTGGCAGCTGACCGATATTCTAATCACCCACTACCACCATGACCATGTCGGCGGCGTTAGCGCTTTGAAAGAAGCCACGCAAGCTAAAGTGACCGGCCCTGCTCGTGAAACCATTCCCAATTTAGATATAGCCGTCGATGAAGGTACCCGCATTGAGCTGCTTGGACATACCGTACAGGTTTTTGCCGTACCCGGACATACTTTAGGCCACGTCGTTTATTTTTGTAATAACAGTCACACCCAGCCGTGGTTACTCAGTGGTGATACTTTGTTTGCTGGGGGCTGCGGTCGTATGTTTGAAGGTCATCCCGAGCAAATGCATGCTTCATTATCACGCTTAGCAGCGCTGCCGGATAACACCTTGGTGTATTGCACCCATGAATACACTTTAAGCAATTTACTCTTTGCGCAAGCGGTGGAACCGAGCAACCAAGATATCCAGCAGCGCATCGATACAGTGCGTCAGTTGCGCGCAGAGCAGCAAATTACTTTGCCCAGTCATATCGCGCTCGAGAAACGCACCAACCCATTCTTACGTTGCGCCGAACCCTTGGTGATTCAGGCTGCAGAAGAAAAAGCACAAGCAAAAATCGCACAAGAGTATGAGGTTTTTGCCACACTGCGGTCATGGAAAGATACATTTTAATCGGCTCTATTAAGGGAATCGGCTTGACCCATGCCGCTTCCCTTCCTAAAATCGCGCAAACTTTTTAAAAAGCACTTTCTTTAATGTCGGATTTAGTCAGCTCAAATCAGTCTATTTATAACTCTATTCACCGTGTTATTTCACTCAGCCTGGTATTATTTATCGCCTCGCTCACCAGCGGTTGCCTCTCGTACGAACAACAGCCACACCCAACTCCTACAACTACTGTGCAAAATTACAAGCACGTCGTTGTCGCACAACAATCTCGCTATAAATCCAGCGCTATGTATGAAGTGATTCACGAGGAAGACGCTGATATCTGGCAGCGCGTACGAGAAGGGTTTCAGTTGCAATCATTGTCAGACAACAACCCGCGCGTTGATCACCAGCGCTTATGGTTTGCCAGCCGCAGCAAATCCATTGAGATGATTTCTGAGCGCAGCAGCCCTTATATGTACTACATAGTAGAAAGCTTGGCTGCGCGTGATATGCCTTTCGAGCTGGCACTGCTGCCGATGATTGAAAGTGGTTACAACCCACTGGCTTACTCAACTTCACATGCATCAGGTCTATGGCAATTTATTCCATCCACGGGACGCAATTTTAAGCTCGCTCAATCTCATTGGTACGATGGTCGTCGCGATATCATGGCATCCACTCAAGCCGCGCTGGACTATCTTGAATACTTACATCGCATGTTTGATAACGATTGGTTGCTGGCCTTGGCGGCCTATAATTCAGGCGAAGGTACTGTTGGCAGAGCTATTAAACGCAATATAGAGCGCAATTTGCCGACGGATTACTGGAACTTAAATTTACCCGCTGAAACCCAAGCCTACGTACCTAAATTATTAGCTGTAGCACAACTGATTAACGCACCTGAGGCTTACGGTCTGGCTTTAGCGCCGATCGCCAATGAGCCGTACTTCACTCAAGTTGCCCTCAAGCAACAAATGAATATCAGCCGCTTAGCCCAACTGGCTCGACTGCAAGAAGACGAGCTTGTGCAATTAAACCCTGCTTATAAGCAAGGGATCGTGATGGGCGGCCCTAAGCATTTACTGGTACCGCTGGATAACGCACAGCGACTTAAAGAAAAACTAGCCACCATCAAACCCTCAGATCATATGCAGTGGCAACAATATACCGTGCGCAGTGGCGACAACTTATCTGTGATTGCCAACCGCTACCAAGTGCCTCTAGCCTTGATTAAAGACATTAACAAACTACCTAGCAACAGCCTACGTATTGGCCAGGTGCTTAATATTCCGCAAGGTACAACAACTTTAGCTACTGCATCGGCCGCTCCAGCAACGCCGACAACGGTCAAACGTGCTTATAAAGTGCGCCAGGGTGACACCCTGTCACATATTGCTGCGCGCCAAAAAGTCTCGGTCAAAGATATTAAACGCTGGAACAAACTGTCATCTAATGCACTTAAAGTGGGGCAAAACCTAACTTTAATGGCCAGCAATACCACCAGTGCACCAGCGAACAACTCTAAGAATATTCGCTATAAAGTGCGCCCTGGCGATTCGCTTTCAGTGATTGCACAGCGCCATAAAGTGTCTCTTAAACAGCTTAAAAACTGGAATCCAAGAGTCAGCACTGCTTTAAAACCTGGGCAAACTTTATCGCTGTACCTCTAAAATCCAATCTAGAGCATGGCGCAACTCCGGCAGTCACCACTCAACCTAAGTGTATACTGACGCACAACGTAGAAATCGAGTAAACTGCGCGTTCGATGCTCCGTTGTTGGTTATTTAAGGGTTGATGGTGTTTATGCGCGTATTTTTGTTTCTGATCAGCCTTGTTACTTTTAATCTGCCAGCCTTGGCCAGCGTGGTTAACAGTCATGGTTACGCGCAATTTGAAACACTCAAGTACGATGCTAACTTCACTCACTTTGACTGGGTCAATCCTAACGCACCTAAAAGCGGCACCGTACGCCTGATGGCCTTTGGCACCTTCGATACGCTCAACCCCTACACCTTAAAAGGCACCAGCCCAATCGGTACCGCTGATTTTACCAGCTATGGCGTTAGCGAACTCAACGAACCCTTGATGGTGGGCAGTGGTAACTATGACCCCTCGGGTGATGAACCTGCTAGCGCCTACGGCTTAATTGCCGAAAGTGTGCAGTACAACGACAGCCGCAGCTGGGTGGTATTTAATCTTCGCAAAGAAGCGCGCTTTCATGATGGCACGCCGATCACTGCTAAAGACGTCGCATTCTCCTATCGCACTTTGCTCAAGCAAGGCCATCCGCAATACCGTACTTATCTGCAAGAAGTAAAGCGCGTTGATATCCTCAGCCACCACCGTATTCGCTTTGTATTTAAGCGCGCTGGCAATCCACTGCTGATTTTACGTATGGGTGATCTACCTGTATTACCAGAGCACTACTGGCGCGATAAAGACTTTAGCAAAACAACGTTTGAGCCACCCTTGGGCAGCGGCCCGTATCAGATCACTGCAATCAAACCCGGTCGTAGCTTAGAGTTTGAGCGCGTTAAAGACTGGTGGGGCAAAGACTTGGCGGTCAATCGTGGCAAGTACAACTTTGATAAAGTCATAGTGGATTTTTACCGCGATAAACACGTGGCTTTTGAGGCCTTTAAAGTTGGCAGTTTTGATTTTTATATTGAGCACCAAGCTAAAAACTGGGCGAATAATTACCGTTTCCCAGATATTGCTAAAGGTAAGGTGATTCGCGCAGAAATCCCACATCAAATTCCTACACAGACACAAGCACTGTTTATCAATACACGGCGTGCGCAGTTTCATGATGTGGCCACCCGTGAAGCATTGACCCTGTTATTTGATTTTGAATGGGCCAATCGCACTTTATTTAATAACGCTTATCAGCGCGCCAACAGCTATTACCCCAACAGCGACTTCTCTGCGCGCGACGTACCCAGTGGCGCAGAAGGCTTACTCTTAACAAAATGGCGTGAGCAGTTGCCTTTGGCATTGTTTTTACAGCCCTTTAACTTAGAACAAACCCAGGGCCGAGGGATTCCACGTGAAACCTTGCGTAAAGCCTTAGGCTTATTAGCTGAGGCGGGCTGGCGCAGTAGCGCTAAAGGTTTGCGCAACCGTTTGGGACAACAATTGGAGCTGGAAATCCTCTTGGTGAACCCAAGTCTCGAACGAATTCTGCAAGCTTATGTCAATACCCTCAATGAAGTGGGGATTGCTGCGCGCATGCGCACCGTGGATCGCGCACAGTATAAGCAGCGCTTAGATAACTTTGATTTTGATTTAACTTTGCTGACCTTGCCGCAAACGCTCAGCCCAGGCCTTGAGCAATGGCAATATTTTCACTCATCACAAGCTATGATCAAGGGCAGTAAAAATTATGCAGGGGTCAGCAGTCCAGTGATTGATGATTTACTTGAAAAACTCCTCAGTGCAAAAACCTATCGTGCCCAGCGTCAAGCCGCGCGCGCGCTGGACCGAGCACTGCTGTGGAACTATTACAGCATTCCAAACTGGTATATTAGCCACCATCGAATTGCGTATCAGAACCGTTTTGAATTTGTGCGCACGCCACCCTACACTTTAGGCTTACGTGCTTGGTGGCTCAAACCTTCGGAGATTAAATAATGTTGACTGGGCTGCGTCGCAGTTGCGTATCACTGTTTCTCGTGGCTTGGAGTGCTGGCGTGTTCGCACAGCCGCAACATGCCATGACTTTGTATGATGAAGCGCCAAAATATGCCAGCGACTTCACCCACTTTGACTACACTAACCCTAAGGCACCTAAAGGCGGCATTTTGCGCTTGGCCGGCTTGAATGGCTTTGACAGCCTCAATCCTTTTATTCCTAAAGGTAACGCCGCTGATCAAATTGGCTTGCTGTACGACACCCTCACCTATCATTCCGCCGATGAGCCTTTTACTGAATACGGTTTACTGGCTGAGCGCATTGAAAAAGCCGATGACCACAGCTTTGTGCGTTTTTATCTCAACCCCAAAGCGCGCTTTAACGATGGCGAGCCGGTAACAGCAGACGACGTGTTATTTACCTTTAACACCCTCATTGAACAAGGCCACCCGCTCTATCGTCACTATTATGCGGATGTAAAAGATGTGGTGGTTGAAGGTCCATTGCAAGTACGTTTTGATTTTAAACACAGTGAAAACCGTGAATTGCCGCTGATTCTGGGCCAGTTACAAATCCTGCCCAAACATTGGTGGGCCGAGCGTGATTTTACCAAGACCAGTCTAGAAGCTCCTTTAGGCAGCGGTCCCTATCGCTTAGTCAAAGTGGATGCCGGCCGCAGCTTGCGCTATGAGCGCGTGGCGGATTGGTGGGGACAAGATTTACCGGTATCGCGCGGCCTCTATAACTTCGATAAAATCCATATTGATTATTACCGTGATATGTCAGTGGCGTTAGAGGCCTTTAAAGCTGGCCAGTTTGATTTTAACCTAGAGTACTCAGCTAAAGACTGGGCCACAGGTTACAACTCGCCTGCGCTACGCAGCGGTAAAATCATTAAAAAAGAGATCAAAAACCACAATCCAGTGGGCATGCAAGGCTTTACCTTCAACCTGCGCCGCGAGATGTTCCAAGATGTGCGCGTGCGTGAAGCGATTGCCCTGTTGTTTGATTTTGAATGGACCAATAAGCAGCTGTTTTACAGCTCATATATCCGCACTGATAGCTTCTTTGCTAACTCGGAACTGGCAGCCCATGGTTTACCGTCCGAGGCTGAATTGGCGCTATTAGAGCCGCTACGTGGTTCAATCCCTGACACAGTCTTTACTCAAGCGTTTAACAATCCAGTCAGTGATGGCAGCGGTATTATTCGTGAACGTCGCTTGGAGGCATGGCGCTTATTGCAAGAAGCTGGCTACACAATCGAAAACGATCGCATGATCAATGCACAAGGCGAGCCGCTGGCGTTTGAGTTTATTATTGCTCAGGCCAATCTCGAGCGCGTGCTGCTGCCCTTTAAGCGCAATCTGGCAGAGTTGGGTATTGAGTTGACCATTCGCCGCACTGACGTGTCGCAATATATCAACCGTATGCGTTCGCGCGATTTTGATATGACCTCAAGCATTTGGTCGCAATCCAATTCACCGGGTAACGAGCAACGCGATTTCTGGCACTCCAGTAGCGTCGATAATCCCGGCAGCCGTAACTTTATTGGCCTGCAAGACCCAGCCATCGACAGCTTAGTCGAAGGCTTAATCAATGCGCCAAGCCGTGAGAGCTTGATTACCCATGCGCGCGCCTTAGATCGCGTCTTGTTGGCTGGCCATTATGTGATTCCCAACTACTATATTGATACATGGCGCACGGCGTATTGGCAGCATTTAGCTCAGCCTGAAGTCGCGCCACTCTATGATTATGGTCTGATGACTTGGTGGTACAACACTGCGGTCACCAGTCCCTCTGCTGTAACGGATAAATAAGTATGCTGGCGTATATTTTTCGGCGTTTGCTGCTGATTATTCCCACCCTGCTGGGGATTCTCGTGGTGAACTTTATTATTATTCAAGCCGCGCCTGGTGGCCCAGTGGAGCAAATGATTGCCAAACTGGAAGGCTTTGATGCGGCAGCCGGTGGCGCAACGGGGCGTATCTCCGGCGGTGGCTCAGAAGTATCCAGCAACTCATCGGCCAACTACCGTGGCGCGCAAGGTTTGGACCCTGAATTGGTACTGGAAATCGAGAAAATGTACGGTTTTGATAAGCCAGCCATTGAGCGTTTCTGGATTATGCTCAAAAACTATGCGCACTTTGATTTTGGTAATAGCTTTTTCCGTGACGCCAAGGTGACTGATTTAATTATCGAAAAAATGCCGGTGTCCATCTCGCTTGGGCTCTGGAGTACGCTGCTGATGTATATGATTTCCATACCGCTGGGAATCAGTAAAGCCGTGCGCCACGGTAGTGCCTTTGATGTATGGACCAGTTCCGCAATTATTTTAGGCTATGCGATTCCCGCGTTTCTCTTTGCGATTTTATTGGTGGTGGTATTCGCCGGTGGTAGCTATTTAAGCTGGTTCCCGCTGCGCGGCCTGACCTCGAACAACTTTGAAGAACTGAGCATGCTCGGTAAGATCGGTGACTACTTCTGGCACCTCGCTTTACCCGTAACCGCCCTAGTGATTGGTCACTTCGCGACCCTGACCTTGCTGACTAAAAACAGCTTTCTCGATGAAATCAACAAACAATACGTCACCACCGCACGCGCCAAGGGCCTACCCGAAAACAAGGTGCTGTACGGTCATGTGTTTCGTAATGCTATGCTGATTATTATCGCCGGCTTCCCTGCCGCTTTTATTGGCATGTTCTTTACCGGCTCGTTGCTGATTGAAGTTATTTTCTCTCTGGATGGTTTAGGCTTGCTCAGCTTTGAAGCCGCAATCAACCGTGACTATCCCGTGGTGTTTGGCACGCTGTTTTTATTCACCTTACTGGGTCTGCTGGTTAAATTGATCGGCGACATCACTTACACCTTGGTCGATCCGCGCATCGATTTCAGCAGTCGGGGGAACTGAGATGACGCTTTCTCCGATTAACCAACGCCGCTTTGAGCGCTTCAAAGCACATAAGCGTGGCTGGTATTC
>JAAZCO010000295.1 GCA_012513235.1 Gammaproteobacteria bacterium | reverse complement strand
GAACCAACGGTTAAAGCCTTCGCCACCGGGTGCGGCTTGCACATCGGTAAACTTCGCTGGACCGTCTTCAAGCATCACACCGTTTTTAAGATTTTCAATCATCTCTTCGGTGACTTCACCACGCACACGTACCGCATACTCTCGGTCCATCTGATATGAGGGGTGCATCAAGCGATTGGCTAACTCACCATCAGTGGTGAACATCAGCAGACCAGTGGTGTTGATATCCAAGCGACCAATATTGATCCAGCGACCGGTGTGCGGGCGTGGTAAACGGTCAAACACTGTTGGGCGACCTTCAGGGTCACGACGCGTACACACTTCGCCTTCTGGCTTGTTATAAATCAATACGCGACGTTGTAAATACGTTTCAGCTTCTTGCTTGAGTGGACGACCATCGACAGTAATAGCATCCAATGCATCAACGCGCGCGCCCAATTTTGCGACACGTGAGTTGACTAATACGCGGCCATCAGCGATCCACTGCTCAATATCACGGCGTGAGCCAAAGCCCATGCGCGCCAGTACTTTCTGCAGTTTTTCACCAACAGGTGCAACAGCGCCTTTTTTGGCTTTATCATTTTGTGGCTGTACAGCTGCTGGTGTAGCAGTCTTTTTCGATTTATTGTGCATTCTAAGCACCTCCCGGTGGGTTTCTTTTCAGTTATTCAATTGCAAAAATTGCAAGCCACGCATTGTACGCGCAGCTCGCTCAATAGACGATATAAATCAGTCAGTACGCTGAGTTAAGTGCCAAGCCTGGTGAATTTTCTTATTACGAGCAAAGTCCGGATCAAAGGTTTTCGCGGTAATATTCGTCACCTGATAACGCGCCTCAACACTTTCATCCATGACAAAACGACGGAAGTTATTGGAGAAATACAGGCTACCACCCGGCGCTAAACGGGCCATGGCACGATCGAGCAACACAATATGATCGCGCTGAATATCAAACACCTCTTCCATACGCTTAGAGTTAGAGAAGGTTGGCGGATCAACAAAGATCAGGTCATACATCTCACGATCATCTTCCAGCCACGCCATTACATCGGCATGTATTAAGCTGTGCTTATCAGAGAAACCGTTGGCCGCTAGATTGCGTTTGCCCCAATCCAAATAGGTTTTGGACAAGTCAACACTGGTCGTCGTGCGCGCCCCGCCTTTGGCTGCATGCACTGTCGCAGCAGCGGTGTAACAAAACAGATTTAAGAAGCGTTTACCCGCTGCTTCTTGTTGAATACGCATACGCATCGGACGGTGATCCAAAAAGACGCCGGTATCCAAGTAATCGGTTAAGTTCACCAGCAGCTTTACGCCACCCTCGGTGATATGCATAAACTGTCCACGTTCGGCTTGACGCTCATATTGACGCGTACCCGCTTGACGCTCACGGCGCTTAATCACAATGCGCTCAGGTGGTACATCTAAAACTGTTGGAATAGCAGCTAAAGCATCTAAGAAACGCCCCTTAGCTTTTTCCACATCAATGGTCTTAGGTGCAGCATATTCCTGTACATGCACCCAATCAGCGTAAATATCCACGGCTAAGGCATACTCAGGCATATCAGCATCGTAAAGGCGGTAGCATTCAATCTGCTCTTTACGCGCCCACTTACCGAGCTGCTTAAGGTTCTTTTGGAGACGGTTAGCAAACATCTGCCCACCTTCACTTAAACGTGCTGCTTCGACAGGCGCCACAATAGGCTCTGGCTCACCCGTTAAACGCGGCGCAGCATCAGAATCCAGCGCAGAAGTCGGCTTCGCGTGCGTAGTGATACGCTCTGAGAGCACAAAGCGCTCAGGCTGTACTTGGAACAACAGCAAGCGGCACGGTAATGCACCGTTAAACAGCGAGTACTGTTTATGGCTACGCAAGCCCATACGCTTGCCTAACTCAGGTGCACCGGTAAAGACGGCAGCTTCCCAGCCTAAACAAGTCGTACGTAAACGCTCACCTAAATATTGGTAAAGATAAAGCAAGCTGGCTTCATCACCTAAGCGCTCACCGTATGGCGGGTTAGTCACCACTAAACCTTTTTGGCCTTGATCAGGTTTAGGTTCAAAAGTCGCTAACTCACCTTGATAGATATTGACCCAACTGGCTAATCCAGCACGCTCGATATTATTGCGCGCAGGCTGAATCAAGCGCGGATCACCCTCATAACCACGAATCCACAGGGGTGGCTTAGATAAACCTATCTCCGCACGTTGCTGCGCTTCAGCGAATAGCGGCTGCCAATCTTCTGGATTGTGACCCAGCCAATTAGTAAAGCCCCAGCGCTCGCGGCGTAAGTTCGGCGCAATATCAGCGGCCATCATCGCGCCTTCAATTAAGAAAGTACCGACACCACACATCGGGTCAGCCAGGGCTGCGCCCTGCTTGGCTAATGCTGGCCAACCGGCACGCAATAGAATCGCTGCTGCAAGGTTCTCTTTAAGTGGCGCAGCACCTTGCTGGAGACGATAGCCACGCTGATGCAAACTGGTGCCGGACAAGTCTAGCGATAGCGTTGCCTCACCACGATTGAGGTGCAGGTGGATACGAACATCAGGACTGATTTTATCAACCGAAGGACGATTGCCTTCTTTGTCACGCAACGCATCGACAATCGCATCTTTAACTTTCAACGCACCAAAGTGGGTGTTATCAATGCCTGAGCCACGACCGGTAAACTCCACTGATAATGTGCCATTAGCCTGTAGATGTTCAGCCCAATCGATGTCATTGACTCCGTGATACAGGTCTTCAACCGTCTTAACGCTAAAACGCTTCAGCACTAATAGCACACGGTTGGCTAGACGAGACCACAAGCACAGACGATATGCCGCCTGCATAGTGCCACGTCCTGACACGCCTGAGAGTTGTTCACGAGCATCGGTTAGACCAAGCGACTGTGCTTCATCCAGCAACAGACCCTCAAGGCTTTTTGGGCATGTTAGGTACAGTTCTACTTCTTTATTGGCCGGCATAAAATTTCCAGTGGGTACTTAATTGATTTCTATTGCTATATCTAGCGGACTCATTGAGCACAGCATTGACCGCTCATCTGTTGTAGCACGCCAGTTCGAATTCTTTTACATCATTTATTGTGATATTTCACACTGATACAGTGCGCTGATACTGCGTCTAAGCCCGCATCTTATGAAATATCTTGTTACTTATACTCTTTAATCTAAAAAACAGGCCTATCTATACGAAAAAAATCATTCCATATCAGCAGCGTATTGGTTAGAACATATATGAGCTTGTTTACTTTTGCACTGCTCAAAACTCACTTAGGAGCTGATGAGTTTCTTAACTGTACAGTATAAGGCTTTACTCTAAAGCCTGCGGCAACATTTTAGTCAATAACTGAGGGCAACACCCAATGAGAAGACTCAAGCGTGATCCGTTAGAACGTGCTTTTTTACGTGGCTACCAACATGGTGTCACAGGCAAATCGCGTGAACTCTGTCCATTTAATTTAGCAACTGCGCGCCAAGCTTGGTTAAACGGCTGGCGTGAAGGTCGTGGTGATAACTGGGATGGTTACCGTGGCACAGCTGGCCTGCATCGGCTTAATGAACTCAATGCCGTAGGCTAGTACAGTTCTGAGTTGATAGTGTGAGGTGCTGATTAGCGCCTCACACTTATGATGATAGTTAGTTCTTATTGCGCGATACTGCAGCAATTGCATCAACAGATGCACGAATCAACTCAGGGCCCTTATAAATAAAGCCTGAGTAGATTTGCACCAAGCTTGCACCCGCTTCAATTTTTTGTGCAGCATGTTCACCTTCAGTAATACCACCCGCTGCAATAATAGGTATACGCCCACCTAAAGTGTCAGCCAGTACACGCACCACATGAGTGCTCTGCTCTCGCACCGGAGCACCGGACAAACCGCCTGCTTCGTCTGCATGCAGCATACCTTCAACACCCGCACGCGATACCGTGGTATTAGTCGCAATAACAGCATTCATACCCGTTTCCAATAAAATTTTCGCCACATCAGCGATTTCTTCATCACTCATATCTGGCGCGATTTTAATGGCTAGCGGTACGAGCTTGCCATGCAGTGCGGTGAGTTCTTCTTGACGTTGGCGCAAAGTACTCAACAAGTTTTTTAATGAGTCGCCAAACTGTAATGAACGCAAGCCAGGTGTATTTGGTGAACTGACGTTGACAGTAATATAGCTGGCACTGTCATACACCTTCTCCATGCATAACAAATAGTCATCTGCAGCATTTTCTACGGGAGTCGTGGCATTTTTGCCAATATTGATACCCAGCACGCCAGAGAACTTAGCACTGTGTACACGAGACATAAGGTGATCAACGCCAAGGTTATTAAAACCCATGCGATTGATGACGCCCTCAGCCGCTGGTAAGCGAAATAGGCGCGGCTTAGGATTGCCCGGCTGTGGGCGCGGCGTTACGGTACCAATTTCCACAAAACCAAAGCCCAAACCTGACAAGCCTAAAATAGCATCGCCATTTTTATCTAGACCAGCAGCCAAGCCAACAGGGTTAGGAAACTCAATCCCCATGACGCGCACTGGTAATGAAGCCGGCTGTTTAACCACTCGACGTGGCAAGCCTAAGCGGCCAGCAGCACCAAGCATATCAATGGTGAGTTCATGTGCGGTTTCGGGTGATAATTTAAAAAGTAAACGACGCGATAAGTTGTACATAGATGCCAGTATCAAAATCAATAGAAAAGGATTATGCAATTATAACGGGTTAAGGCAGCCTACGCAGACTTAAAAGCTGCCCCTGCGCATTAAACTCCATAATAAAGCTACCACTGATGCCATCACGGGTTAAAAAGGGCTGTAAATGCCGAGCAGGCAAACTGATTGTGCGGCCATCACGACTGCGTACACGTACGCGATTGGCTGTACCTTGATACACCCGCAAATAATCTTGTGCGGCAATGCTGATATCAAATATTAAACTTTGCATACAAAGCTCTAAGAAAATAATGTCGACTAAAAACAGGCATATCAGTCTATCACGCACCAGCCTCCCTACTGACTATCAGCCTGTGGTTAATGCAAAATGCCGCTTATCGTGTCAGCGGGTAAAGCGTTGCATATAAAAAAAGACTGTATATAATGACAGTC
The DNA here is from genome assembly GCA_012513235.1 of Gammaproteobacteria bacterium. Lineage (GTDB taxonomy): Bacteria > Pseudomonadota > Gammaproteobacteria > Pseudomonadales > Pseudomonadaceae > Denitrificimonas. Next base: position 4,386 of record JAAZCO010000295.1, on the reverse strand, counting down.
ACTGTATAAAACAACAGAGCATGATTATGTCTAAGCTAACAAAACGTCAGTCAGAGATTTTAACCTTCCTTAAAGTTTGGATTGAGGACAATGGTTACCCCCCAACTCGCGCTGAGATTGCTAAAGAGCTGGGATTTAGATCACCTAACGCAGCTGAAGATCATTTAAAAGCACTGGCGCGTAAGGGCGCAATTGAAATGATTCCTGGTGCCTCGCGCGGCTTAAAAATCATTGAAACTCTCGATGTGAATAATGAAGTAGCGATTAACGATAATGAGTTGCCTGTGATCGGTCGTGTTGCAGCTGGCGAGCCTATCCTGGCTCAGCAGCATATTGAAAGCACCTGCCCTGTTAATCCGGACTTATTTAAACCTCGCGCTGATTATTTACTGCAAGTACGCGGCATGAGCATGAAAGACATCGGTATTCTTGATGGTGACCTTCTCGCTGTGCATGTGACTCAAGAGGCGCACAACGGTCAGATCGTCGTAGCGCGTATAGATGATGATGTCACAGTCAAGCGCTACAAACGTGAAGGTAACACTGTATGGCTACTACCAGAAAACAGTGACTTTGAACCTATTAAAGTAGATTTAAAAACACAAAACCTAACCATCGAAGGCTTGAGCGTCGGCGTTATTCGCCGCTAGTGAGGTTTTATGAATCGCCAGACATCATTTAATACACTACAAATGCCCCCTTTTGAGCCGCTTCTGAGTGCAGGTAACTCCGCAGTCGCACCTTTATTTACTGAAGTAAAATATAAGTTTAAGCCAGACATTAATTTGTATGATGGTTTAATTAGCGAGATATCGCTATCCGGCCAGACGCAACAATGCTTACAACTTATTGCACCTGTATTGCGCGAACTCAGTGAAGGTCAGCATGACCGCTGGTTGACATTAATATCGCCACCTAAACACATGACAGCACAATGGCTACGTGATGCCGGTTTAAATCGCGAACGTATTTTAGTGCTGCGTCCGCGAGGCTTGCAAAGCAGCCAAGAGCTGGCCTGTGAAGCATTGCGCTTAGGCTGCAGCCACACAGTTGTATGTTGGTTTAATCAATTACCCAGTGCGGCTCGCAACCGCCTACTGCACGCAGCTCATGCAGGCTCAACGCAGTGCTTAAACATCAGTTACACCTTCCCGATCTGAACAACTACAGATCGTTTGCCGCGCTAACCTGAGGTTAGCGCGGACTTTTTATCTTTGCTAACTTTTAAACAGTTAACAATTTCTCCCAAGCCTTTACTTCTTTCTTCGATGCACCACCAAGCAACTCTAACGCTTGGCGTAAGCGAAAGCGCGTCAAATCCGGCCCAATAATATCCATGGCATCCAACACGGATACTGAACTGGCCTGCCCGGTAATGGCTGCAAACATTAACGGCATAATATCGCGCAACTTCAACTCTAACAGCTCGCCAGAGGCATTGATGGTGGCGGTAACCCCCTCTTTATCCCATTGACGCAAGCTTTCCAGCTTCCATAAAACAATTTGTAGCACTTGACGCACCTGATCGCTGCTTAATTTTTTATGGGCAAATAGCTCAGCAGTCAACGGTACGCTACCCGAGAAGAAGAAGCCTGCAAGTGGCGCAATTTGGCTTAATACTTCAACCCGTTCTTGCACCATAGGGGCAATTTTCATTACATAATCAGTATTGAAGGCCCACTGACGTGCAGCGTCAGCAAATTGCTCGACACTCAACTCACGCAACCACTGGCCATTGAGCCACGAAAGCTTTTCTACATCAAAGATAGGTCCGCCCAGTGATACGCGATTGATATCAAAATGCTCAATCATCTCTTCAAGGGAGAATTTTTCACGCTCATCTGGCATTGACCAACCCATACGACCGAGGTAGTTCAACATGGCCTGTGGTAAGTAACCCATACGCTCATAGAAGTTGATTGAGGTCGGATTTTTACGCTTAGATAACTTACTTTTATCAGGGTTACGCAGCAATGGCATATAGCACAGCACCGGCTGTTCCCAGCCAAAGTACTCATACAGCTTAATCAGCTTAGGCGCAGACGGCAGCCACTCTTCACCGCGCAAGACGTGGGTGATACCCATTAAATGGTCATCCACTACGTTAGCTAAGAAGTAGGTCGGCAAACCATCGGCTTTCATCAAGACCTGCATATCCATGCGATCCCAACCAATTTCCACATCACCGCGCAGCATATCTTTAACCACGCACACGCCTTCAGTTGGAACACGCATACGAATCACATGTGACTCACCCGCCGCTACTCGTTCTTGTGCTTCAGCAGGTGACAAATGTGAGCACAAACCATCATAGGCCGGTGTCTGCTTATCAGCCATTTGCTGCGCACGCACTTCATTCAAACGCTCAGCACTGCAGAAACATGGGAACGCATGGCCTTTCTCCAGCAGCAGATTGGAGTGTTCCTTATAAATCTCTGCACGCTCACTTTGACGGTACGGGCCGTGTGGTCCACCTACGTCCGGACCTTCGTCCCACTCAATGCCTAACCAACGCAAGGCATCATAAATTTGCTGCTCTGATTCAGAGCTTGAGCGCACTTGGTCGGTGTCTTCAATACGTAAAATAAATTGACCACCGTGCTGGCGAGCAAAACACATATTAAAGAGTGCGATATACGCGGTACCAACGTGTGGATCGCCTGTTGGTGAAGGTGCAATACGGGTACGTACAGTGGTCATTATGGTTACTCAAAAACTTAAAAGTGGGAATTTCAGCGCATATCTTAGCAAACTCTCAGCTATGCGCTCCAGTTCGCGATAACAAAGGCCTGCGCGCTGCACAGCTAGCAACGCCCTGCCCAACTACATATCTAATAAACGCAGACGCAAGCGCTGCACTTCATCGCGCATTTGTGCAGCTGCTTCAAACTCAAGATCACGCGCCAAGGCATACATTTTCTCTTCCAGCTGTTTAATACGTCTGGTGATGTCTTTAGGTGTGCGCATTTGCTGATCGTATTCCGCTGCTTGCTCAGCCGCTTTCTCTTGAGCTTTACGCTTATTACTGCGTGAACCAGGGACCACGGCCCCCTCCATAATATCTTTAACGCTTTTCTTCACCCCAACAGGGGTAATATTATGTTCAGTATTAAAGGCAATTTGCTTTTCACGGCGACGATTGGTTTCTTCAATTGCGCGCTCCATGGAGCCGGTCATGCGATCCGCATACAGAATCGCTTTACCATTAAGGTTACGCGCAGCACGACCAATAGTCTGAATCAGCGAACGCTCAGAGCGTAAGAAGCCTTCTTTATCCGCATCAAGAATAGCCACAAGTGATACTTCTGGCATATCCAAGCCTTCACGCAACAAGTTAATGCCGACCAACACATCAAAGACCCCCATACGCAGATCACGGATAATTTCCACGCGCTCCACGGTATCAATATCGGAGTGTAAATAACGTGCCCGTACATCGTGTTCGGTCAGGTACTCAGTCAAATCTTCTGACATGCGCTTGGTCAGCGTAGTGACCAGTACCCGTTCATCCACAGCAATGCGCGCACTGATTTGCGAGAGCAAGTCATCCACCTGAGCTAAAGCAGGACGCACTTCAATTTCCGGATCAATTAAACCTGTGGGGCGTACCACCTGCTCTACCACCTGCCCCGCATGTTCAGCCTCATATACTCCCGGCGTTGCAGAGACAAAAATGGTTTGCGGGCTGACCGCCTCCCACTCGTCAAAACGCATCGGACGGTTATCCAGCGCCGAAGGCAAGCGAAAGCCGTAATTGACTAAGTTTTCTTTACGCGAGCGGTCACCTTTATACATGGCTCCAGTTTGTGGCACAGAGACGTGAGACTCATCAATAATCAGCAAAGCGTTGTCGGGCAAATAATCATACAAGGTGGGTGGTGGCGCCCCAGGCTTACCGCCAGATAAATAGCGCGAGTAGTTTTCAATCCCGTTGCAATAACCCAACTCTAAAATCATTTCCAAATCAAAGCGCGTGCGTTGTTCAAGACGCTGCGCTTCCACCAACTGATCATTATTGCGAAAGTACTCAAGACGCGATGCGAGCTCGACTTTAATCTGCTCAACGGCTTCCAATAAAGTTTCACGCGGCGTCACATAGTGCGATTTAGGGTAAAAGGTAAAACGTGGCAGCTTACCAATCACTTTGCCAGTCAGCGGATCAAAGGCACTGATGCTTTCCACTTCATCATCAAACAACTCAACCCGAATGGCTTCAAAGTCTGACTCAGCCGGATACACATCAATCACATCACCACGCACGCGAAAGGTCGCACGCGAGAAATCCACTTCATTGCGGGTGTACTGCAAAGCAGCGAGACGCGCTAATAAATCACGCTGATTAATGCGGTCGCCACGGTCTAAATGCACGACCATCTTTAAGTAGCT
>JAAZCO010000294.1 GCA_012513235.1 Gammaproteobacteria bacterium | reverse complement strand
GGTGAATAATGCGCGCCAAGTTGGCTACATAGCTCAGTTGGTTAGAGCGCAGCATTCATAATGCTGATGTCCCAGGTTCAAATCCCGGTGTAGCCACCAAATTATTTTAAAGGTTAGCGAAAGCTAGCCTTTTTTTTTGCCTGCGTCATGAGAATCTAGTACTGAGCGAGATCTACGGCAAATCGATAGGTATCAGTATCTCGTTACGTCTTAAAAACCAAGGCTTAAACGGCGGGTCATAACGTGCCCAAATGGCCTCGCCAGTTACGGCAAAGCCTTTTGCTTGGATCCAAGCGTCCAAACTGGCTTTATGACGTGTATAGCTTTTCTCACTCCACACGCCAGAGTAACGTAGCGCGGCCATCTGTCGAGCGGGTACTTGGCGTAAGGTGATTGTTGCGTCCTTAGGCACGGGCAGCGTTTCCAGTGTAGAGGAGGCGGGCATCATAAAACTGATAACCCATTGCCCAGCGTAGATCTGTTTTGTAAAGGTGTCGCCTCTGTTTAGATTCAGCGAGAGCACGTCACTTAAGTCAAATTGAAAGATTACAGTGCTGGCAGGCAATTAAAAATTGTTTGGTGTAAGGGAGTTAGCTAAGCCAGTGTGCTGCGTGGTTTTATACATTGAACTCCCCTACAATAGCCGCGCAAAATTTCAGGCTTGATATGGACATGATGTCTGTATTTGAGGTTTGTTAATTTTCATGCGGCTTTGATCATGACTCACAGCTCATTTAGAACTTTATAAGGAAATGAAAAATGTCACTCGTTATTAAAAGCTGGTTTGCAAAAGACACACCGAATGAAAATGGAAATTATGTGCATATCGTTGGTCGTGCATCAGGCTTGATTTCTTGGGTTTTATCCTTGTTGAAAATCGATGCGGTCAGTGAAGTTGAAGTGCAAGACGACTTGATTAAGTTTACACAGTCCTCACTTTCGGGTCGTGAAATAAGAATTATTCCTTTGAAATCCATAACATCTGCATTTTATGCGTATGAAAAGCCCTGGAAGAAAGTGGCTACTATCATCAGTCTTTCCTTAGCTTTTATGCTTATGGGAATGTTTGGTCTTGCTGATGGTTCTTTAGTAGGCCTAGGGTTCTTCGGTATTGTGGGTGGTGTTATTTATTACGTACTTAGCAAAAAGCTAAAAGTTGCTGTAGTCGACGCATCAGGCTGGACAGGCTCCTTTGCATTCAAACGTTCAGTGATTGAAGGGCAGAATATTAACGAAGAACAAGCGTATCAAGTGATTGAAATTATTCGTACGCTCATTGAAAAGAAAACATCGTAGCTTGATCTGATGTTTATAAAGAGTTAGCTAGAGCTAGCTCTTTTTTTTGCCTAGAGTTTCATCACGTCTGCGGTTGGTGCTCATCATTTTTATCTTCACTCTATAAGTTTTTAATAAGGGTAGTTTATGGCATTTGCCTCCTCACGCTCTGCAAGCATCGGCCTCACCATAGGTTGTATTATTTTCGGCCTAGGAAGTTTGATTGTCGCCCATGTTGATCTTGGCGGCTGGGCGATGTCTTTTTGGCGTCTGGCTATTTCAGGCGTGGTCTTCGCGTTATTGGCCAAGCTCACCAGACAAAGAATGCCGCGTGCGCGACGTGCGATTATTTTTGGTTTGCTATCGGGTGTTTTCTTAGGTGTTGATCTGGCGTTATGGCATGAAAGTATTTATGCGGTAGGGCCGGGTATCTCCACTTTGCTCAATAGCTTGCAGATTTTCTTTTTAGCGGCGATTGGATTCTTATATTTTAGTGAGCGTCAGAGCATCGTGCAGTTGCTCAGCTTGTGCTTGGCCATGCTTGGGGTAGCGCTGATTGGCAGTCCTGAGTTTGCGCACAACACTCAAGCAACTTGGGGGTTTATAGCCGGTATTTTATCGGGTGCTATGTTGGCTGCTTCTATGACCTTTATTCGTAAGACTCATGAGGTTGAACCCACACCTATTTTTGCCCTGATGCTGCTGATCAGTATCGGTGGTGTGCTAGCGATGCTTGTGCCGATGTTTATGTTTGATCGTGGTCATATTCTGCCCAGCACTTGGTCTGAGTGGGGCTGGGTGCTGGTGTATGGGGCGGTGATGCAGTGCTTGGCTTGGGGGTTGATTGCTTATTCGATTCCTAAATTGTCCTTAGCGCTGACGGGGTTGCTGTTGTTAACTGAGCCCATTGCTGCCTTGCTAATTGATTACAGTTGGTTGGATAAGCCCATTAACAGCCTGCAATGGGCTGGTGCGCTGCTGACTATGTTTGCTATTTATTTGGGTTCTATTAAGCCTAAGTCTAGGGTGCTCAGCGCAGAAGTTTAGTGATCAGTGCAGTCTCATACTGCGTACAAACGAGACTCGTGAGAAGATAGTGTTGTTTATCATCGAGCGTATATGCTTAATGATGTGATTGATTGTTAGCTGATTTTAACTTTTGTGTAATTAAAGATATTGCACACTTATAGAGGTGATAGCTCATGGCTGCGAAAAAAATTCTGATGTTGGTTGGCGATTACGTAGAAGATTACGAAGTCATGGTGCCATTTCAAGCGTTACAGATGGTCGGCCATACCGTCCATGCGGTGTGCCCAGATAAAAAAGCCGGTGATTTTGTGCGTACTGCCATTCATGATTTTGAAGGCGAGCAAACCTACAGCGAAAAGCCGGGCCATAATTTTGTGCTGAACTTTGATTTTGCTGAAGTTAAAGCACAAGACTATGACGCAGTGATCGTCCCAGGTGGTCGCTCACCTGAATACTTGCGCCTCAATGCTACAGTACTGGAATTAATCCAAGCCTTTGATCAGGCGCAAAAGCCGATTGCATCGGTGTGCCATGGCGCGCAGTTGTTAGCTGCGGCAGGTATTTTGGAAGACCGTGAGTGCGCAGCGTACCCAGCCTGTGGTCCTGATGTTGAGATGGCTGGCGGTCACTATATTGAGCTGCCAGCCAACGGCGCGCACCTCGAAGGTAACTTAGTCAGTGCGCCAGCGTGGCCAGCACACCCAACCTGGTTGGCTGGTTTCTTAATGCTGCTGGGTACTAAAATCACTTTATAAGCGTCGTGAGCGAACGCTGGGCTTTGACTCGGCGTTCGTTCTTAGTGCTGCTGTGGATTGCTGAGTATCCGGCTAGGGTCGAGTAAGTCTCGCAACCTAAGCGCATGGCACTGTAGACTGGTATTGTTTTACTACGACTGATTCGTGTTCAAATCATAAAAAGGAAATATAAATGACGACTGTTACTTTTAAAGGTACTCCGGTACGCATTGATGGCCATTTTCCACAAAAAGATGAGCAAGCGCCTGCATTTAGCTTGGTTAGCAATACCTTGGACGAGGTGAGCCTGTCGAGCTTATCGGGCCTGCGTAAAGTGATTAATATTTTTCCAAGTATTGATACACCAACCTGCGCGACTTCAGTGCGTAAGTTTAACGAGAAAGCTTCAGCTCTGAAAAACGCTCGCGTACTGTGCATTTCAGCTGACTTACCCTTTGCCCAAGCACGTTTTTGTGGTGCGGAAGGTTTAGAGCGCGTACTGATGTTGTCCACCATGCGTGATCCTGATTTTTTTCAAGACTACGGTGT
>JAAZCO010000293.1 GCA_012513235.1 Gammaproteobacteria bacterium | reverse complement strand
ATCCAAACCAGTGGCAACTGTATTCGCAACACCACTACTGACCAATTTGCTGGCGTTGCCCGTGATGAGCGTGTTGATCCGCGGCCTTGGTGCGAACTGAGCCGTCAGTGGTCAACCTTCCACCCTGAGTTTGCCCGCTTACCACGTAAATTTAAAATTGCCGTCAATGGCTGTGCCCACGACCGCGCAGCGATTGAAGTGCACGATATTGGCTTGGAAGCTGTGCACAATGAGGCTGGCGAATTAGGCTTTCGCGTATTGGTCGGCGGCGGCTTAGGTCGCACCCCAATTGTCGGCAGCTGCATCAATGAGTTTCTACCTTGGCAGCACTTACTCAGCTATTTAGAAGCCACATTACGCGTTTATAACCGCTTTGGTCGTCGTGACAATAAATTTAAAGCCCGGATTAAGATCTTAGTTAAAGCGCTGACACCTGCAGTCTTTGCTGAACGTGTTGCCGAAGAATGGGCGCATTTAAAAGACGGCCCAATCACCTTGACCGAAGAAGAAGTACAGCGTGTTTCTACACACTTTACTGATCCAGCGTACTTAACTTTAGAAGATCAAGAGTCAGCCCTAGCAGCACTAGATGCCGAACATCCTGGCTTTGCGCGCTGGCGTAGCCGTAACGTCGTCAGCCATAAGCAACCAGGCTACGCAGCAGTCACTTTATCGTTGAAGAAAACCGGTATTGCCCCAGGTGACGTGACTGATCAGCAACTGGAGTTGATCGCTGATTTAGCTGATACCTATAGTTTTTCCGAAGTGCGCAACACCCATGAGCAGAATATAGTGCTAGCTGATGTTGAGCAGAGCAAGCTCTTTGAGCTGTGGCAAACCTTACGTGATAACGGTTTCGCCACCCCTAATATTGGCTTATTGACCGACATTATTTGCTGCCCCGGCGGCGACTTTTGTAACTTAGCCAACGCCAAATCTATTCCTGTGGCTGAAGCAATCCAAGAACGCTTTGAGAATCTGGATTATTTATTTGATATTGGCGATCTAGATTTGAACATTTCTGGCTGCATGAACGCCTGTGGTCATCACCATGTTGGTCATATCGGTATTTTAGGTGTGGATAAGAAAGGCGCTGAGTTCTACCAAGTGTCTTTAGGTGGTAACAGCGGCCGCGCGGCAACCCTTGGCAAGATTCTTGGCCCTTCATTTGCGCAAGATGTGATGCCTGATGTGGTCAGCAAGCTGATCGATGTATATATCGAAAACCGGACTGCTGAAGAGCACTTTATTGATACCTACCAACGCATTGGCATCGACAAATTCAAGGAGCGCGTCTATGCAAACAATCATTAAACACAATCAAGTGATTGAAGACCACTGGACCTTGCTAGAGGCTGATGCCGAGTTAGCTCAGGCTTTAAACACTGCACAGCCCATTATTACACTGGCACTATGGCAAGCGCATAAAAGCGAACTGCAAGCATTAGCACAACTGGGTATTTGGCTGGAAGCAGGTCAAGCAGTTGAAGATATCAGCGAAGATCTGTCACATTTTGATGTAGTGGCCCTGAATTTCCCTGGCTGTAACGATGGCCGCCATTTCAGTAGCGCACGCTTACTGCGTGAGCGTTATGCCTACCGCGGCGAAGTACGAGCCATTGGTGATGTGTTACGTGACCAACTGTTCTTTATGCGGCGCTGCGGTTTTGATGCTTATGTGATCCGCGCTGATCGCTGCCCTACTGATGCGCTGAAGAGCCTCACCGAGCTTTCGGTGACCTACCAAGCCGCATATGACCAAAGCCTACCGCTCTACCGTCGTCGCTCAGCCTAGCAACGACTCAGCCATATCACTCAGTTTAAACACGCGCAGTCATAATGACTGCGTTGTGCTTTAAACTCAGCCTGATTATCAAAACTCCATACTCTGCGTTGCATAATCGCAACAACACTCAGCATCTTCTCGCTCTATTCAACTGCGTTTTAATCTGTGCTGGATGCTTGGCTATCTTATCTATTGCATAGCTTTGACTTGTACACATAACAGGCATAAAAAAACCCCAGACTAGCTGGGGTTTTTTAAGCTCATAAAATTACTGAGCTTGTGCTTCTACTGACGCTTCTACGCGACGGTTGATAGCACGGCCTTCGTTCGTTGCGTTATCAGCAACTGGACGCTCTTTACCATAACCAACCGCATTGATACGGCTAGCTTCTACGCCAAACTGGTTAACCAAAGTATCACGTACCGCGCCAGCACGACGCTCAGATAGCTTTTGGTTATACGCAGCATTACCTGTTGAGTCAGTGTGACCTTCAACAGTTGTTGCTGTTTGTGGGTACTGCTTCATGAACTCAGCTAAGTTTTCGATGTCGCTGTAGCTGTCCTGCTTAACGTTAGCTTTGTCAAAATCAAATTTAACGTCTAGCTCAACGCGTACTGGCTCTGCTTCAACTTCTTCGTAAACAACTGGCTCAACTGGAGCTGGAGCTGGCTCTACTGGTGCTGCAACTGGTGCGCCACGGCCACCGAAGTTCACACCAACACCAACGCCCGCCATCCACTCTGACTGGTGGTTGTCGAAGCCATGCATACCGTCAACGCTTGCTTTAGCAAATACGTTTTCAGTGAAGTAGTACTTCGCACCAGCACCGATGTTTGCAAAAGTAGTGTGGTCACGACCAGTGCGTGGAGTCAGGTTGCTGATGCTCTGGTGGCCCATACCTGCAGAAACGTAAGGACGCAGACCAACACCTGGAGTACCGAAGTGGTATACCGCATCAAGTGAGCTCAAGCTACCTTTGATGTTTTTATGACCACCAATACCGCCCATAGCATCTTGACGGTCGTTAGAACGCATGTCGTGGTATTCACCGTACGACAGGTTTAATGAAACGTCGTCAGTTAAGAAATAACCAACAGAACCACCGAAGAGATTACCGTTTTCCATATCACGGACGCTGTCTGTGAAGTAGTGCTTAGCAAATGCTTCAGCTTCAACTGCACCTTGGCCTTGAGCAAAAACGCTCAAAGAGGAAACAGCAAGTACAGAACCAATGGCTAAACCCAAGGTGCTTTTTAATTTCATATTATACGATCCTCGTCATTTTTCTTAGTTTCTATCAAGCACAGCAAATAATATTATTTGGCGTACCTTAAAACACTTAGTCTACTATTATATGCGAAAAGTTCTCGCGTAGTCGATCTATTGCGCGTTTATAACGCATTTTTGTTGCACTTAAGCCAAGATGCATGATGCTAGCAATGTCTTGAAACTCAAGCTCTGCGACAAAACGTAAAATAATGATCTCTCGATCAATTGCATTTACACCTACTAACCAACGATCTAAATCAGTATTTTTAGTATCGATAGGTTCTGGCTCAATCTCTTCATCTAAGGGGTTTAAGCTTAAAGCATCAAATAAACGCCGTTTACGCCGATCTTTACGATACTGCGTTGTACATTCGTTATAAGTAATACTATATAGCCATGTTTTAAACTTAGACTTTCCTTCAAACTTTTTTAATCCGTACAGCACTTTTAACATGATTTCTTGGCTGACATCATCCGCATCACGGTCATTACCCAAATAGCGGGCACATACATTAAATAAAGTGCGCTGGTAGCGACGCATCAACTCTTCATAAGCTCGCGTCACATTGAACAATTCATTTTTAGCATGCGCCACGAGTTCCTCATCACTGAGTTCTTCTGGGACATAACGCTGATGTGACGCTTTTATATCAGTCAAAACAAGTCAAACCAGCTATCAAAATAAATATGGCGAACACGTATAAGGAGCATCGCTACGTCAATCCTATTCAATCATCAACGACTGATGACTTTCTGCTCAAGCAAGACGCGGTTAGCAAGATAAAACCACTCACCCGCATCATTGACCAAAATCGTTTTTACTGTACCGATTTCTTCAATGCGTCCCTCGACATCATTGACCTGTATATTTTGGCCCAACTCGTAGAGCTCGCGAACATAGATACCCGCAATAATCTCTCCAACAATACTTTTACTCGCCAAACCTAAAGCCAGCGCACAGGCTAACCCTATGGTGAGCAGCACAATCACTACAACGTAGTTCAGCAGCTCAGCTTTAATTTCTAGCTGACCAATAGCCACCGACACACTGATGATAATAACCATGCCTTGGACGATACGCCCCAGACCTGCAGCATACTCAAGGCGCACACCTTCAGCAGCACCTTTAACCATGCTATTGAGCAATTGGGCCAGTAAAATACCAGCCAACAACACCAAAGCAGCAGCAAACATTTTTGGTAAATATAACGCTAACACGTCTAGAGTGGCTGATACACGCTCAAGCCCTAGAGACTCAGCCGCTGAAATCAAGAAGATCAGCAGCACAAACCAATAAACTATTTTACCGATCAGCGTTGAAACCTGCGCTTTAATACCAATGCGCGACAAGAGTTTAGTTAACCCTGTACCGCTCATTAAGCGATCTAGGCCTAATTTAGCTAACAGCTTGGACAACAAAGTATCCAGTAACTTAGCCACTAAAAAACCTAAGACCACTAGAATTAAAGCGCCAAATAAATTTGGAATGAAGCTGGCTATTTTAATCCACAAACCACTCATTGCACCGACTAAATTTTGTGTCCAAGAATCAAGTTGCATAATTAATCAGCCTTGTTTGCAGTATTTTTTTTAGATAAATTCGACACGGGTTTGACATGCGCCGAACCATTACTCAAACCAATTAACACAGACTCTAGCGCCCGCCCAAATAATGTAAAAATGGCTCCCGCACCCAGCTGACGATTGGCCTTTTTCAGTACCTTGCCCACTGAGACATTATCGTGTGTTTGTGCTTCGGAAGTTTTTAGCATATCGCGTAGCGACTGCTCAAACGGGTCTTGCATCATAGCCTATGTCAATCCTGTATGCCGCGTCTTATCCAGACAGCTTGCTTGATGTACGTATTATACCCAACGCAGCCAACGAAAGAACAGCCATTGACTGACGGCCAACAACGCCAGCAGTACACAGGCCACGAAAAAACCATAGGTGTGATCAGCTCCAGGAATACCACCCACATTAATGCCCAGCAAGCCAGTGACAAAGGTCATAGGCAAAAAGAACCCCGTAATAATGGTGAGTAAGTACATGGTATGACTGATACGTTCGTTGCGTCGACGGTGTTCTGTCTCGAGCACTAGACCTATGCGCTCGCGGGTAAGTTCCAATTCTTCCAGATGCAGCATTAAACGGTTATTCAGCTCGTTCCAATACAGGGCATCGTCGTGCATAAACCAAGTTTCTTGACTCAGGGTCAGCATAGCAAACACATCACGCTGCGGTGCTAAAAAACGACGTAAATTAGCCGCTCGACGGCGCGCTTGCAGCAAAGGCAAGACCACTGGAACATGACGTTCATCGTTATCGGTATCTGCTTCTTCTTGGTCGACTGAGTCTGCTAATTGACTCACAGCGTGCTCAAGCCGATCAGTTAAACTTTGCGCAAAAAACAATAGAACTTCTGCAGTATTTTTAGGGCCAAAGCCTTTTTCAAACGCCTTAATCAACTCATGCGTGACCTGTACAGGCCGTTGCCGCAATGAATAAATATGCTGCTGATTAACAAACAGTCGCAAAGAAATCATATCGTCTGCATCTGCATTGGCATTGAGATTAATCGCCCGCAAAAACAGTAATAATTCTTGATTCTCTAAGCGTAACAAGCGTGGCCGCGTACTCTCTTCAAGCAATAAATCGCAAGAGAACTCATTGAGCCCACTGGCCTCACGCAGCCACTGTTCTGTGTGTTGATGACTGCGATCCCAATGCAGCCATAAGCTTTGTTGCTCAGTCAACTGCAACTGTGCCAACTGAGCAAAGCTTACCGCCTGCGCTGAACCGCAACCATCCAGCACAAAAGCATGCAGCAAGCCTTGGCTTAATCGATCAGAATGCTGAATGCTTGTACTCATAAAATGCGCCTTCTTATGCAGGCATACTTAATGCTGTGGCAGACACAATAATACCGTTGTTATCCGCATACACGTATTCGCCGGGACGGAAGGTCACGCCAGCAAAAGTCACCACCACATTTAAATCACCAATATCACGCTTATCAGTTTTCATCGGATGACTCGCTAATGCCTGGATCCCTAAATCAGTTTGCGCTAAAACATCAACGTCACGCACACAACCGTAAACAATAATACCCGCCCAACCATTTTGTGCAGCTTTCTCGGCCAACATATCACCGAGCAAAGCACGACGTAATGAACCACCACCATCAACCACCATTACCTTACCTTGACCCGGCAACGCAACTTGAGCTTTAACCACTGAATTATCTTCATGGCATTTAACAGTCACAATTTCACCGCCAAATGAATCACGCCCGCCAAAGTTTGCAAACATCGGCTCAACAACCTGCACTTCAGGGTAAGCGTCACAAAGATCAGGAGTTACGTATTGCATGGTGATTTCCTTTTACTAGTTTGAAAATGAATAACACAGTTTAACGCAAATCACTGCCAATAATAAGCTTTGCCGCCATTAGCGCGCCTGCTGCCTGACTTGTTCAACAGACGCGCCCTGAGCAGTTTAGCCTTTAAACAATAACTCACTGGATAAACCATTGGCCTCTAACACTTCGCGCAAACGAGCCAAAGCATCGACCTGTATTTGTCTGACACGCTCACGAGTTAACCCCATAGCCTCACCAATAGCTTGCAAGGTTTGACTGTCGTAACCACGCAAACCAAACCGACGTAAGACCACTTCCCGTGAGCGCGGGTTTAAAGCCCCCACCCACTCATCTAAGCTTGCTGCCAGATTAATATCTTGCACTGCATCACTGGGATCTCCGCGGTTTTCATCCACCAGCATATCCAGCAAACTCACAGTCGTATCCTGTGTATTGGCAGCATCCAGTGATAGCGCATGCTCATTAAACTCATGCATCTGCTGTACATAAGTGACAGGCAACTCTAAGTGCTTGGCTATGTTCTCCAAACTCAGCGATTCGCCTTGCTGTTGAGTGAGCTCACGCACCGACTTTAAATAGGCATTGAGTTCTTTGGAGACATGCACAGGCAAACGCACAACCCGTGCCGAATTCATAATCCCGCGCTCAACGGCTTGGCGTATCCACCAGGTAGCATAAGTTGAAAACCGAAACCCACGCTCAGGATCAAACTTAGTCACCGCATGAATAAGGCCTAGATTACCTTCCTCAATCAAATCCAGCAGCGCTAAACCACGATTTTGATAACGCTTAGCAATACTCACCACTAAGCGTAGATTACTTTCGATCATCCGCGCTCGCGCCTGGGTATCACCCTCTAGAGCACTACGCGCATACGCGACTTCTTGCTCAGCAGTTAATAGCGGCGAGCGTCCAATTGCATCTAAATACAGTTGTGTTGCATCGAGACTTTTTACCGCTTTGAGCTGAGTTTTATTATTGTTTTTATGTTTGGATTCTGGCTCTTGATGGTGTGCTTGCGCACGCACTTTGTACTCACCAGAAACCTCTGCAACACGCTTAAACGCTAAACCCTGTCGTTTCATTGTTACCACCCCACATCCTGTCAGATAGTAGATTGCAGCAGCCGATTATTAGGCTATTGCAATCATATGTCTGCTGGTGTGCGGCTATCGCAATTAACGTTTAGGCAGATATTGCAATGGGTCTACAGGTTTACCTTGACGTCGAATTTCAAAGTGCAATTTGACTTGGTCAGTGCCTGTTGAACCCATTTCGGCAATTTGCTGCCCTGCTTTAACTGCTTGCCCTTCCTTCACCAGCAGGCGCCGGTTGTGGCCATAAGCACTGATGAAAGTGTCATTGTGTTTAATGATCACCAACTCACCGTAGCCGCGTAAACCACTT
>JAAZCO010000041.1 GCA_012513235.1 Gammaproteobacteria bacterium | reverse complement strand
TAGTTTTCTAACAGGGTGATACGAATATGTTCATTGCTTCTTGCCGCTACCGCTGCACCGGAAAAAGCCAATACCACCATTAAAAACACCGAAAACTCTTCAGTAAAAGCAAAAGACGCGTTAGTGCTATAGCGCACCACAACGTTAGCCAGACTAATAATACTAATCCCTGCTAAAGCAATAATGCCCAGCCAAGATTCGAGGGAGATGCGTTTTTTTGACATAAATTATTGCAACCAGCGATACCAAAACGCAGTATCGGTTAGGAGTACCGATACTGCGTTTTAGAGTGAGTAGAATTTAGCGGTTTTTAATGGCGTCTTGCGCAGCATCAACCAGCTTGGCACCAATACGCGGCGTCCACTTTTCATAGACCTTTTGTGTCGCTTGCACGAAAGCTTCATGCTGCTCAGGCGTAAGATCAGTCACTTCCACACCACGCTCACGAATCGCCGCTAAAGTCGCGTCTAACTCAGAGCGGGATTTTTCAATTTCCCACGCGCCAGCATCAATCGCTGCTTGCTTCAGCAGCGCCTGATCATCAGCTGATAGCGTTGACCACAGACGGTTACTCACGCCAAAAATCAGCGGATCATTCATATAGTGCCAAAGGGTCAGGTGCTTCTGGCCAGCACGATCAGCACGGGCCACATCAAACACCGCCAGAGGGTTTTCTTGACCATCAACTGCACCCGTGGTGAGTGCTGGCAAAGCATCGGTCCAACTCATTTGTGTTGGGTTAGCACCTAAGGCATTAAAGGTATCTAAAAATAGCGGCGAACCCACCACACGAACTTTTAAGCCTTTTAGATCGGCTGGCTCATTTAATACACCACGGGAGTTAGAGATTTCACGGAAACCATTTTCACCCCACGCCAAAGGCGTCACGCCGCGCTTTTCAATGGCAGCAAACACCATTTTACCCGCTTCACCCTGAGTCACAGCATCAACTGCAGCGTTATCAGGCATCAAAAAAGGCAAGGAAAACAGGTTAACTTCAGGCACTTGCGTGGACCAGTTAATGGTCGAGCCTACTGCCATATCAATCAAACCACTGCGCATCGCAGAAAACTCACGAGTTTGGTCGCCCGATACCAACTGCGCGTTAGGGTAAACTTTTAAAGTCATGCGACCTTCAGAACGCTCCTTGACCAGCTCAGCCCATTTGTTTGCAGCCTGACCCCAAGGGAAGGCATCAGACAGGACGGTTGACACAGAAAACTCGCGGGTTTCTTGAGCCAAAGTAGGTGTAGCGTTAAAAGCTAAGCAAGCGGCACTGAGTAACAGCCATTTTTTGATGCGCATGATCGCAAACTCCAAGGTGATTTTGGCGGATGATATTAGCAGAATATGGCGCTAAGACTGTGCTGAGTTGCAGTCAATTGGTCTGAGAGCTTAAGAACCTAGCGAGTGGAACTGGTTTGTCGTGACTGTAAAACGCCAGCTGTAAATGGCGGCAAGAACTTGCTGTAGTGTTCTTCCCCACCTAACACGCAACAATTATAAGACTGAAACGCTATATTTCGTTCGCTTTTCGATAGTGCCCCTGATAATCAAAAATGCGCTCCTGTACCTGCCAGTAATGCTTTTGTTTACGGGCAATGACAAAGTCGGGAGCGGTCAACAAAGTTTGCACTGCCAACACCTCTTCCAGCGTACTGAACTCTTGCGGCGCTTGGCTATTGGCTAAACGCCGGCCAAACAGCTTATTGAAGATACTGCGCTGGGCGGGCTTACTGAAATCAAAAGACTCGCTGAGTTCTTCCCCGTCTTCACTGTGATAGGTGATTTTCAGCTTACTTGCATTAGCATTTAACGTGATGCCTGCACAACGAATCACCATGGCATCTTTGAGTTTGAGCGCATCCTTGAGTTTATCATCAGGGTCAATCATGGCTTTTTTACACTCATGGCAATTGCGCGCGGCAATATCATTCTCGGCGCTGCAGTGCGGGCATTCTTTAAAGCGAAAGCGGTAATCGCACTGCTCAAAGGGCGGCATAGGCTCGTCATCTTCATCCATCCCCAATAACCCCTGACAACGGCGTCCATAGTGTTCAATCACATGGCCTTTACCGTCGGTTTTACCCCAGTAGATATTGGCAAAACCACACCTAGGGCACAATACCTGCACTGGTTCACTGTCGGAGTTAGGCTTCTTATCGCCCACTTCCGGATGGTACAAGTTGACATTATTCCCGGCATAATCAATCACCAGACAATCTTTTTTACCTTCATCTAAACGCAAGCCGCGACCGACGATTTGCTGATATAAACTGACCGACTGGGTGGGCCGCAAAATAGCGATAAAGTCCACATGCGGCGCATCAAAGCCGGTGGTCAGCACCGACACATTGACCAAGTATTTGAGTTGTCGCTGCTTAAAGCGCTGAATCAGCTGATCGCGCTCACGCTGCTCAGTGGCACCGGTAATCAAAGCAGTCTGCTCTGCCGGTAAATAGCTGGTGATTTCCTTAGCGTGATCCACTGTTGCGGCAAAGATCATCACCGCCTGACGCTTAACCGCCAGCTCCATCACTTGTTCAATAATGGCGCGAGTAACACGCTGGTGTTTGTTCAGCAGTTGATTCACTTCTTTTTCTGCATATTCGCCAAAGCGGTTTTGCGTCAGTGCGGAGAAGTCGTATTGCGCCACCGCTGCGTCAATCAATTCAGGCTTAGTCAGATAGCCTTTACTAATCATATAGATCAATGACAGTTCATTAATACAGTGTACAAACGGCTTATCTTCTTCGCTACGCACAAAGCCACGGTAGTGGTAACGATAAATCCAGCCCATGCCTAAGCGATACGGCGTGGCAGTCAGACCGAGTACTTTTAGGCCTTTATTCTGCTCCCGCAATTGCTCAATAATCTTGTGATACTGACTCGTCTCCTCACCACTGACGCGATGGCACTCATCGATAATGATTAAGGAGTATTCATCTTTGAACTGCTCAAGATTGGCTGCCGCCGACTGTACACTGGCAAAGGTCACTTGATGGTGATTGTCCTTACGATTGAGCCCCGCCGAAAAAACGCCACCGACTAAGCCATAGCTCTCATATTTGGCGTGATTTTGCTCAACCAACTCTTTAACGTGGGTGAGCACCAAGATTTTACGCCGCGCCAAACGCGCCAACTCAGCAATCACCAAACTTTTACCGGCACCGGTCGGCAACACAATCACCGCCGACTCATCGGATTTGCGAAAGTGTTTTAAAGTGGCATCCACAGCGTCTTGTTGGTAAGGCCGCAGTTTAAAAGGCGCATTCATGGGGCAGTACTTAATATGATTAGAATGAAAACAGTCATACTAACAAATCTGCTGAACTGCTAGCCTGTCAATCTATCTGTTGCGGCTGTTTGACTGACTTTAAGCAGCGCAATATCGATCTGCTGACCAAGAGGCTTCGAGCTTATGCATGAGAATCTGAAAACCCAAGGTCCTAACGTCCCTGAAGAAAAGCTGATTGATCTGTATCGATCAATTCAAGATCAACCTTCACCTTGGATGGTGATCAGCGATCAGGTGATGGGTGGTGTATCCAGTGCGCGACTCCAGCAAGACGTACGACAGGATTCAAGCTGCAGCTGTTTAATAGGGCGCACCAGTCTGGATAACAACGGCGGCTTCGTGCAGATGAAGCTTGATATTGCGCGGGACCCGCTGCGTGCTGACTACCAAGGCCTATTTATTGAGCTGTACGGCAACTCACACGACTATAACCTGCACGTGAAAACCACTCAGCTCGATAGGCCTTGGCAATCCTTTCGCTGCACCTTATCGGTAGAACCACAATGGACTCGGTTTATGGTGCCCTACGCGCAACTCGAAGCTCATCGCACCGATG
>JAAZCO010000292.1 GCA_012513235.1 Gammaproteobacteria bacterium | reverse complement strand
GGGCAGATTATTCCGTGGAACTTCCCCATCTTAATGGCCGCTTGGAAACTCGCTCCAGCTTTAGCTGCAGGCAACTGTGTGGTGCTTAAACCAGCTGAGCAAACGCCATTATCGATCACTGTATTAATGGAGTTGATAGGTGATTTATTACCGGCTGGCGTACTTAATATCGTCCAAGGTTTCGGCCGTGAAGCCGGTGAAGCGCTAGCGACCAGTACGCGTATTGCTAAAATTGCTTTTACGGGTTCAACCCCAGTGGGCTCGCGCATTATGCATGCAGCTGCGGATAATATTATTCCGAGTACAGTGGAGTTGGGTGGTAAGTCACCGAATATTTTCTTTGAAGATATTATGCAGGCTGAACCTAGTTTTATTGAAAAAGCAGCTGAAGGCTTGGTGTTAGGTTTCTTTAACCAAGGCGAAGTGTGTACCTGTCCATCGCGAGCATTGATTCAAGAGTCTATTTATGAACCCTTTATGGCTGAAGTCATGAAGAAGATTAAACAGATTCGCCGTGGCAATCCGCTGGATACCGAGACCATGGTCGGTGCCCAGGCCTCTTCGCAGCAGTTTGAGAAGATTATGTCCTACATGGATATTGCCGCTGCAGAAGGCGCGCAAGTACTTACTGGCGGTCAAGTTGAAGCCTTGGATGGTGATTTAGCACAAGGCTATTACATTCAGCCTACGCTGCTGAAAGGTCACAATAAAATGCGGGTATTCCAAGAAGAGATTTTTGGACCTGTGGTGGCGGTGACAACTTTTAAAGATGAGGCTGAAGCACTCGAAATTGCTAACGATACCGAGTTTGGCTTAGGCGCCGGCGTGTGGACGCGCGATATTAACCGTGCTTACCGTATGGGCCGTGCGATTAAAGCTGGACGAGTCTGGACCAACTGTTATCACCTTTATCCGGCGCATGCGGCTTTTGGTGGTTACAAAAAATCAGGTGTGGGACGTGAAACCCATAAAATGGCACTTGCGCAATATCAGCAGACTAAAAATCTGCTTATCAGTTACGACATCAATCCTCTAGGCTTCTTCTAAGCCGTCCTGACTGAATCCGGTGCAGCAGTACCGGGTTCAGTACTCTTATGTTGATCTTGGCTATCTCTGCACTCTAAGTATTTTTGTGACGCAGGTCACACTATAGAATTTAATTTTGACAGAAAAACTATAGCGTCTATTTTGAACTCTGTAGCCGCTAAGTCACGTTTAAAATCGTTATAGAGGCTGACAATTCTTAATATCACAAGGAAGGTGTATATGCGTAAAAAAATTATAAATACGCTATTAGCAGCAGCACTCGGTGCTGGCAGTTTGTTTGCTGTGGCAGCTGAACCTAAAGCTGAAGCGGGGGCACAAGCAGTGACTGTCGTTGAGCAGCCAGGGGTCAATATCAATACTGCCGATATCGAAACGCTTGCCCGTGAACTTAATGGCGTAGGCACAGCGAAAGCGCGAGCGATTGTGGAGTACCGTGAAGCCCACGGTGAATTTGCTCATGTTGATGAATTGCTTGAAGTCAAAGGTATTGGTATGGCGATATTAGAGAAAAACTTAAGCAAGCTTACAGTTGAATAAGCAGTACTGCAGACGGTGTCTGTTACGTGACTTATAGCTTTGGGTCATAAAATAGGGTTGGGAGACGTACAGCACAGTTGTGCGGGCAGTCTCCTAACTTTTATCGAGCCTTAATAAGCGTATTTATGTAATGCGCTGGGCAGGTCCCAACTCAGTAGTGCTGCTAGGGTGATCAACAGTATCGGTATAATGATTTGCCACTGTTGTTGACCTAGTGCGCGAATGGGTTGTTTAGCTTGCGCTAGCAGTAAGCTCAGTGAACACACCACGCTTGCCAGTAAGCTGCCGGCTAAAATGTCAGTCGGCCAGTGCGCCGTTAAATACACACGCGATAATGCAATAGATAGCGCAGGAATTAATGCCGTTAATATCCACAAGACCCGCCAGCGTTGCGGCTGTTGTCGACTCGCAAGTACCCCTAGCACTAGAAAAAATGCAAAGCCCGAAGCGCTGTGGCCGCTGGGGAAACTAAAGCTTTGTAACGGTTCGAGTAGCACTGCAGGACGCGCGCGCTCAAAAAACAATTTAAATAAATAATTACTGATGGCTGTCACCAGTAAGGTGCTAGCGCTGAAGAGTAATGCTTTATATTGTTTTGCAACAAGCAGTAATGCACAGAGTATGGCACTGATAATCACTTGGGTAGAAAAGTCACCCAAACGCGTGATCAGCACCATAAAATGATCGAGCCAAGGCGCGCGCGTGGTTTGGCTTAAATCATGTAAATACGTATCAAAAATAACTAAATGCTGCCAGTTCAGCATCAAGATGATCAACACTAGAGAAAAAGCTACAGCGCTGATGAAGCTGCTGCTGCGCCAACCGCGTAAGCAGCCAAATAGACTGACAGCCACTGCTAGCCCTAGCAAGCCACCTACCCACGCCGCTTGTAACCAAAAGCCGGGGGGAGGGCTTAATTCAAAGGCTGCGCCAACTGTCCAGCCAGGTAACACGTAGGCAATTGACCAGCCGGCTGCAGCAATAAAACTCACACTAGCAAAACGCGCAAATGGCATCGACAGCATACCTGCAACCAGCGGTAGGATCGGACGCAAAGGACCGATAAAGCGACCCAGCAGTAAACTTAATGCACCATAGCGTTCGAAATGGATCTCAGCATTCGCTAGCCAGTGAGGATGAGTGCGCAATAGAGGTAGTTGTGGGACTTTGTCTTTAAAGCTGTGCCCCAACGCATATGAAACAACATCACCGGTTAAACCGCCCAGCCAAGCCAGCAATAAGATGGTGGGTAAGCCTAGGGTGCTACTACCGGCAATGACCGCCAAGCCGAACATTAATACTACGCCTGGCAACACAATACCGACCAGCGCTAAGCATTCTAAAAAAGCAGTAATAAAAATTGCAGTGCCCAGCCAATAAGGACTGCTGCCAGACCAGGCTAAGACGGTTTGTAATAGGTCATTCATATATGAAAATACTTAATTATCAACACAGAGATGTATAGGGTTTGGCTCCAGACTCGCTGGTGCTTAAGCTTTGGGCTGCATCACTACTGGGTTGCGATGGAGTTGCATGCATATTTAAGAGCTTGAGTGTAGCGTGATTGATCTAGAGTTTCTAAGAGTTCTTCGCGAAGCCTTGAGGCAATCCTGCAGTGAAAAGAGAAGCCTGTGCTAAAGTACAAGACCTTTTGCAGACTTGAATAAACTCATGTTGATACCTTTTAAACAGCTCGCAGCGGATACGCTCACAGGTCTCATTGAAGACTTTGTCACTCGTGATGGTATGGATAATGGTGATCAAACGCCTTTAGAGGTGCGTATTGAGCGAGTGCGTGATGCTCTGAGTAAAAAGCAGGCTGTGATTCTTTTTGATGTAGAAACCCAGCAGTGTCAGCTGTGTTTAAGGCGTGATGTACCCAAGGAGTGGCTGGATGATTTAGATCAGCTAAGTGTTGAAGATCTCAGTATTTAACTTTTGTTAACTTAAAATCATGTTAATTTGAACTTGTAAGCAATATATTCAGTCTGTACTACTGAAGTCTTGATATTGATAACGGAGATAACCCCATGAGCAAGAAATACTTTACCGCAATGTTTGCTGCTGCAGCTTTAGTCGCTTTAGCTGGTTGCTCTTCACCCACGGTGATTACTTTAAAAGATGGCACGCAGTTGGAAACAACGAACAAACCAAAGTTTGATGATGACAGTGGTTTTTATGAGTTTGAGCAACTGGATGGTAAGCCGGTACGTATTAATAAAGACGATATTCATACCATTAAGCAGATGTAAATGGTTAGCGTGCATGGCATATGTTGTCTATG
>JAAZCO010000291.1 GCA_012513235.1 Gammaproteobacteria bacterium | reverse complement strand
TTAGGGCAGTGCTGAATCGGCGCCCAAACACGCTCTGTGTGGCGCTGGTAAATATCAATCGGGCCGGTATCAGCCATGCTGGAAATATCACCACCAGCAGCAAAGACTTTATCGCCGCCGGTTAACAAAATACAGCGAATCTCAGGATTGTCACCCAAGGCTAAAAAATACTCTGATAAAAGCGCTTGCAGCTTGAGGCTTAAAGCGTTGTTGACCAGTGGACGATTGAGGGTCAGTCGTGCTACGCCAGGCTCTGGGTAGTCAAGTAATACGGGGTCTTCATCGTGATCAGTCATATGTGAGTTCTCAGCAGGAATAAGCAAATATTGCTGTCTGCATTCTGGTTTTCTACCCCTGCCTATTCATCGTCTATATAGACGATGAACCTTTATAGGTAAGACCATAAAGTCAGCTAAGACCGTTGCTATGAGGAAGCCCGGATGCACAATAAAAATAGTCTCGATTATACGGGGAAAGTGGTACTCGTTACTGGTGGTACTAAAGGTATTGGCGCAACGATTGCGCAACAATTTCTAGAGGCTGGCGCACAAGTCATAGTGTGCGGCCGTCAGACGCCTGAGCATTTACCCACAGCTCAAGATCGTACTGCAGATTTTCAAGCCATTGATTTGCGTGATACCGATGCGCTTTCAGCTATGTTCGATTATATCGCAGAGCATTACGGGCGGTTAGATGTTGTGGTGAATAATGCCGGTGGTAGTCCAGCAGTGGACGCCGCAACCGTATCACCACGCTTTAGTGAAAGTATCATCCGGCTCAACTTATTGGTGCCACTCAATGTGGCGCAATTTGCTAATCGCATTATGCAAAATCAAGCTGAAGGCGGCGCGCTAGTCTTTATCGGCAGTGTCAGCGCCTCGCGTCCATCACCAGGTACTGCAGCTTACGGCGCAGCCAAAGCAGGCGTGTTGTCTTTGGTCAGTTCCTTAGCCGTTGAGTGGGCGCCGAAAGTGCGCGTGGTATCGGTCAGTCCGGGCTTGATTAAAACTGAACAATCGCATCTGCACTACGGTGACGAAGCCGGTATTCAAGCGGTAGGCGAGACCATTCCCGCCGGCCGTATGGGTGAGCCCAGCGATGTTGCTGGCGCATGTTTGTTTGCGGCATCCCCGCTTGCGAGCTACTGGAGCGGTACAAATTTATTGCTGCACGGCGGTGGCGAAAAGCCAGCGTTCTTGAGTTCTTCCACAGCGAAATAAGCTGAATAAACTCGACAGTCGTAGCTTTTAATAATTAAAGCGCTGCTGTCACTGAACATCATCAGGAGACGAAATTGGCTGATCCTAAATTACTAGAACAAATAGAAGCCTTTGTAGGTCGTGAATATGGTCGCGTGTACGCTTGGGATCAAGTGAATGCGCCGATGATTCGCCATTGGTGTGAAATCATGGGTGTTGATAACCCGCTGTATACCGATGCTGCATTTGCCCGAAAGGCTGGCTTTGACGATATCGTTGCGCCCCCAGCGATGCTCCAAGTGTGGTGCATGGGTGGTTTGGATAATGAAAATTATGCTCCAGGCTCAACCGATGAAAACTCATTTGAAGTTTTGAAAGTTATTGAAGGTTATGGCTACCCAGCAGTGGTGGCCGTCAATACTGAGCTGAGCTTCGAGCGTCATATTACGCTGGGCGAAACACTGTATTACACCAGCCATGTGGACTCGATCAGTGAAGAGAAAACCACAGGCTTGGGGACGGGGTTTTTCGTTACCTTAGCGATGCCGTTTTACTCCAAAAGCGACAGTGGCAATGATGAGAAAGTCGGCGAGTTGATGTTCCGTGTCTTTAAGTTTAAGCCTGCGCATGCAGCTAAGCCTGAAGAAAAAGCGGCCAAGCCAAAAGATGATAAGCCTGCACGTATGCGCCCATTACCGGGTGTCAGTGATGACACGCGCTTTTTCTGGGAAGGTTGTGAGCAGAATAAGTTGCTGATTCAGCGTTGCACCAGTTGCCAAACGCTACGTCATCCACCTGCTCCGGTGTGTATCGAGTGCCATAGCTTTGACTGGGATTCGATTGAAGCCAGCGGTAAAGCCAAGTTGTACTCCTTTGTGGTCATGCACTACCCAGAGGTTGCGCCTTTTGATCACCCCAACCCGATTGGTCTGATTGAGCTGGAAGAAGGTGTGCGTTTGATCGCAGGTCTGGTGGGCGTTGATCCAAAGGATCTTGAAATTGGCCAGAAACTGCAGGTTGAGTTCAATCGTTTTGATGATCGACAAACCTTGCCACAGTTTCGACCTGTTGCTTAATTAAGGGGGCTGTATGGATTTTTCATTAAGTGAAGACCAGCGCGCAATTGCAGAAATGGCCGATGGCTTATTTCGTGATAACTGCTCTGATGAGCAAATGCGTGATTATGACCTAGCGGCGAAGCCGTTTATGGTCGATGTATGGCAGACCTGTGTTGAAACCGGTTTGCAGGCGCTAGCAATTCCTGAGGAGTTTGGCGGCAGCGGTCTGGGTATGACTGAGCTGTTTTGTGTGTTGCAGGCACAGGGCGCAAGTCTGGCACAGGTACCCATTTGGGAGCACCAACTGGCGGCCTGCTGTTTGGCAGAGTTTGCCGGTGACGCACATAAGTCATTGATTGAACAAGCTGCGAGTGCTGAGTTGCTGCTGTCTGTAGCGATGACCAGTTTAAATAGTAGCTTAGGTATTGATCTGCAGCTTCAAGCGGCAGGTGCTGATTTTACTCTGCACGGCCAAGTGGGTGCAGTGGCGTATGGCGCGCAAGCCGATCGTTTATTGGTGTTAGCGCAAGCGGATACAGGTTTGCATTTAGTCTTGTTGGACCCTAAAGCAGCCGGCGTGAGCTTGGTTGCTGGTGTGGCTAACAATGGTGTGGCTGTGGCTGATGTGCAGTGTGATTCAGTGACTGTCAGCAGCGCAGATGTCTTGCCCGTGGCGGCGACTGAATGGCTTGAACAGCGTGCGATTGCTGCACTGTCTTCACTGCAATTAGGTGTCAGTGTTGAGCAAATGGCGCGTACTGCAGAGTATCTGAAAGAGCGTGAGCAGTTTGGACGTGCCATTGGTACTTTTCAAGCAGTACAAATGACCATGGCTGATTGCCATATTGCGGTTGAAGCCTTACGCAGTTCGCTCTATCAGCTGCTCTACCGCTTGGACGCTGGCCTGGCCAGTCCGTCAGAAGCTTTAGCGACGCAGTATTTAAGTTGTGAAGCAGCACACTTTGTTGGGCATAAAACCCAGCACGTGCACGGTGGTGTTGGGGTTGATTTAACCTACCCAATTCACCGCTTCTCATACTGGAGTCGTCACCTGTCAATGGTTTTAGGAAGCGCCTCAGGCAGCCTTGAGCGTCTGGGTAACTGGTTAGCCAACAACGATAAATTGGGATGGAAATATGACCTTGAAGAAAACCAAAACAATCGCTGAGGTTAAGGTTGGCGATCAGCTACCAGAGCTTAGTATTCCGATCACTGTGACCTTGATTAACGGTGGAGCTATTGCCACTCGTGATTACTTTCCAGGCCACCATGATAAGGAAGCAGCACAAGCCTTAGGTTCACCGCATATCTTTATGAATATCCTCACTACCAATGGGTTGGTGCAGCGTTTTATCGAAGATTGGGCTGGTCCTTTGGCCACCTTTAAGAGTCAGAAAATCAAGCTGGGTGCGCCCAACTATCCTGGCGATACGATGACCTTTACCGGTGAAGTCACAGAGCGCGATGAAGCAAATCGCTCAGTGGTTTTAAGCTTTAAAGGTAAAAATTCAATGGGTAATCACGTAGCCGGTACGGTTGCTGTGGTACTGCCTTGAGCTACGGGAGATTTGAGCAATGAGTGATTCATTCTTGTCGGGTAAAGCGGCGATCGTTGGACTTGGCGCTACAGAATTTTCCAAGAACTCAGGCCGTACTGAGCTGAGACTGGCCATGGAAGCAATTTTAGAGGCGCTGGCGGATGCAGGTATTGATCCGTCTGAAGTGGATGGCTTTAGTAGCTATTCAGTCGATAAAGTTCCTGAGTATGAAGTTGCACGTTTATTGGGCTGTAAGGATGTCAAATTCTTCTCTGAAGTGCCGCACGGTGGTGGTGCTGCCTGTGGCCCAGTGATGCATGCGGCCATGGCTGTAGCAACCGGCGTGGCTAAAACCGTGGTCGTTTATCGCGCGATGAACGAGCGTTCTTGGTACCGCTTTGGTACCGGTGATTACGGTTTTGGCGCAACACCGATTTTTGAAAACGTCAATTATGGCTGGTATATGCCGCACGGTTTCCACACGCCAGCGGCGTGGGTGGGTATGTTTGCTCAGCGCTATATGCATGAGTATGGCGCGACCTCAGAAGACTTCGGTCGTATTGCCGTGGCCGTGCGTGATTTTGCTGCGACTAACCCCAAAGCGTTTTTCTATGAGAAGCCAATCACCTTGGAAGATCACCAGAACTCACGTTGGATTTGTGAGCCATTACATTTGCTCGACTGCTGCCAAGAGTCAGACGGTGCAGTAGCTATGGTGATTACTTCGGTGGATCGCGCACGTGATCTGCAGCAAAAGCCAGTGATTATTAAAGGTGCCTCACAAGGTATCGCTGCAGGCCAGCAGAGCATGACGTCCTTCTATCGCGAAGATATCACTGGTTTGCCAGAGATGGGTGTGGTTGCTAAAGAGATTTACCGTCAATCGGGCTTAGGTCCTGATGCGATTCAAACTGCAGTCATTTATGACCACTTCACGCCATTTGTGATGCCGCAGCTCGAAGAGTTTGGTTTTGTTGAGCGCGGTGGTGCTAAAGACTTTATCCGTGCCGGACATCATGCGCGTGGCGGTCGTTTACCGATCAATACCCACGGCGGACAGCTGGGCGAAGCCTATATCCACGGTATGAATGGTGTTGCTGAAGGCGTGCGTCAAGTGCGTGGTCAGGCAGTTAACCAAGTGGATAATGTTGAAAACGTGGTGGTCACAGCCGGAACTGGCGTACCCACGAGTGGCCTTATTTTAGGCGTAGCGTAAGGAGCGAACTATGTTTGTTGATCTAACCGACGAGCAGCGGGCGCTGCGAATAAAAGTACGCGATTATTTTACTAATCTAATGACGCCTGAATTGCGTAATGAGTTACGCGGTTCTGAAGGCGGTGATCAGTTTCGTCAGATTGTCCGCCAAATGGGGCAAGACGGCTGGTTAGCAGTGGGTTGGCCAAAAGAGTACGGCGGGCAGGGTTATGGCCCAACTGAGCAGTTGATCTTCTTTGAAGAAGCCAATATTGCCGGTGCACCTTTGCCGTTCGTGACTATCAGTACAGTGGGTCCAGCGTTAATGACTTACGGTACTGAGGCGCAAAAAGAGAAGTTCCTCGGTGGCATTGCCAGCGGTGATATTCATTTTGCCATTGGTTACTCTGAACCCAGTGCCGGTAGTGACTTAGCTGTACTTAAAACCTCCGCCAAAGTTGAAGAAGATCACTTTGTTGTCAATGGCAACAAGATGTGGACTTCAGGCGCTGATAGTGCTGATTACATTTGGTTGGCGGCACGCACTAATCCAGAGGAGGCGCGCCATAAAGGCATTTCGATTCTGATTGTCGATACCAAAAGCGAAGGCTTCTCGCAGACAGTGATTCCGACCACCAGTAACAGTACGGCAGCGTCCTACTACGACAACGTCGTGGTGCCTAAAGATATGTTGGTCGGTGAGCTGAATAAAGGCTGGCAGTTAATTACCGCACAGCTCAATCACGAACGCCTGGGCTTAGGCTCGTGGGCGGATCGCGTGGTAGGAATGTTCCGCAAAGTGTATTTGTGGGCCAAAGCCGAAGATGAAAATGGTAAGCGTGCCACCGATCATGCTTGGGTGCGCAGCAATTTAGCCCTGTGCTACACCAAGCTGGAAGCCATGCGCCTGATCAACTTCCGTATTGCGGCTGACTTAGAGCAAGACAAAATGGATGTGGCCTTGGCTTCGATCACTAAAGTGTATGGTTCAGAGTCGGTGATTGAGATTTTGCGCATGTTGACTGAGATCGTCGGCGCTAATGGTTTGATCCGTAGTGGTTCTGCTGCAGCCTTCTTAATGGGTGAGCTGGAGTATGACGTGCGTGCTGCACCAACCTTAACCTTTGGTGGCGGCACCAACGAAATCCAACGTGAGCTGATTGCTCAGTTTGGGCTCGGCTTGCCTCGTTCGCGCTAGTGCTGAAGGTGTGTCATTGAGTTAAAAAAAGCCGAGTACTGTGTCAGTGCTCGGCTTTTTTATTGAGCTATATATCGATTTTAATAATAATTATAGGTGCATAGTATGAGCAAAGTATTCAGTCCAGGCCGTGCTTTACCCGTTGCTGACGTGCCGCAATGGGATATCGTGACCGACGTTGCGATTGTGGGTTTCGGTGCGGCCGGTAGCTGCGCAGCGATTGAAGCGCGCAACGCGGGTGCTACTGTTGATATTTTTGAGTTAGCCAGTGCCCCTGGTGGCAGTGCCAGTTGGTCAGGTGGCGAAGTGTATGTGGGTGGTAGCGGCGGTACAGCGATTCAGCGTGAGCATGGCTTTGAAGATAAAACTGAAGACCTCCACAACTACTTGATGATGTCCGGTGGCCCTGCTGCAGATAAGAAAAAAGTTGGACTGTACTCTGAGCATGCTGCAGATCATTACACCTGGTTAGAGGCTCAAGGCGTACCGTTTAAAGGTACCTATTTACCCGGTAAATGGATTGAACCACCCACCGACGACACTCTGATTTGGTCGGGTAACGAAAAAGCTTGGCCTTTTTCTGCTCACTCTAAGCCTGCACCACGTGGTCATACCGTGCAGTTTAAAGGCTGGGGCGGTGGCAAGTTGTTTATGGAAAAACTGTGTGAGCAAGCCGTTAAGCTTGGTGTGAATGCACACTATGATGCGCGTGCATTGTGCCTGATTACCGATACTGAGGGTGCCGTTAAAGGCCTGGTGGTACGCGTTGCGGGTAAAGAATTATTTGTGCAGGCGCACAAGGGCGTGATCTTGTCTGCTGGTGGCTTTATTGGTAACCCTGAGATGCTGGAACGTTATGCACCACAGGCATTAGACAGCGATCCGATCACCGGTGGTAATGATAATGGCTCAGGTATTCGCATGGGGATCAGTGTTGGTGCCACAACGCTCAATATGCAAGAGTTCTTTGTCACTATTCCGTTTTTTCCACCTGATTCATTAGTCAAAGGTATCTTTATTAATGAGCGCAGTCAGCGCTTTATTAATGAAGATACTTACCACGGTCGTGTGGGTCGTCATGTGATTCAGCAGCCCAATGGCCGTGCTTGGTTGTTAGTTGATAACGATATTTTTGGTCGTCCATTGATTCAGCCGGATATGAATATTGCTGCCGTAGGTGAAACGTGGGAAGAAATCGAAGAGGAGCTTGAATTAGAGCCCGGCTCTTTGGTCGCAACCATCGCTGAATTTAATCGCCATGCGGCTGAAGGTAAAGATCCTTATTTCCATAAAAGCGAAGAGTGGTTACGTCCGTTCCAGACGCCACCTTTTGCTGCGATCAGTTACTGTCAAGATGATATTAAGACGCATGCCTTTACCTTAGGTGGTTTGGCGACTCAGCCCACGGGTGAAGTGTTGAATGCTGACGGTCAGGTGATTGCTGGGCTGTATGCTGCCGGTCGCACGGCCTGTGGTTTGCCACGCTGGGGTGAAGGCTATAGTTCAGGTATGTCTTTAGGTGATTCGACCTTTTTTGGTCGCCAAGCCGGACTCAGCGCCGCATCGATTACTAATGGTTAGTCTTAATAGACGATGCTGGCGTAAGCGTGTCACCCGATGATGAATAACACTAAGAACAAGACAGGAACAACCATGAAACTGAATAATAAAATCAGCGTTGTCACCGGCGCTGGACAAGGCATGGGCCGTACTATGGTGCAGCATTTTGTTGAGCAGGGTGCCATTGTATATGCCGTGGATGTCAACGCCGCCGCACTGGAAGAAACAGTGCAAGGTTTAGACGGTAAAGCGCATGCAGTGGTCTGCGATATTACCAATGAAGCAGCTGTGGCTGAGTTAATGGCGCGCATCGAAAAAGAACAAGGCCGCCTAGATTTACTGGTCAACAATGCTGGTATTGGTTCAGTGGATGGTTTCCTCGAAACATCGTTAGAGACGTGGCAGCGTGTGATTAACGTCAACTTGACCGGTGCTTTCTTATGCAGTCGCGAAGCGGCCAAGTTGATGGTTAAAGCAGGCCGTGGAGCCATTGTTAACTTCTCCAGTACTGCAGGACAAACCGGTGAAGGCCCAAGCCATTACGTGGCTTCTAAGGCCGGCATTATGGGTTTAACTCGCAGTAATGCACGTGAACTCGCACCGAGCGGTATTCGCGTGAACAGCTTAGTACCAGGCGCCACTGACACACCGATGATGGCGGGTATTCCACAAGAGTGGATGGACTCGATGATCCAAGGCATTCCATTGGGTCGTTTGGGTACCACTTTAGAAATCGCTCGTGTGGTGGCATTTCTCGGCAGTGATGAGGCCAGCTTTATCACCGGTCAAAATATCGCCGTTAACGGTGGCATGGCGTTCTACTAAGGAATATTGAAATGACTAACAGACTCAAGAATAAAGTGGCGATTGTCACTGGTGGTGGTACGGGTATTGGTGCAGCAACAGCCACACGTATGGCTGAAGAAGGCGCAACCGTAGTGGTATTTGGTCGTCGTGAAGAACCACTGAAAGCCGTTGTAGAAAACATTCTAAAGCAGGGCGGTAAAGCGGCTTATAAAGTGGCTGATGTCAGCGATGAGCAGGCTTTTGTCAGTGCTATTGATGCGGTTGCCAGTGAGTACGGCAAACTCGACATTATGGTCAATAACGCTGCGGCCTACACTTGGGGTGCGCTGACTGATATGACCACTGAAGATTGGCATGCCAACTTTAAGACTACAGTCGATGGCACCTTCTGGGGCACGCGTAAAGCGATGCAATTGATGCAGAAAACAGGTGGTTCAATCGTTAACTTGTCCTCGATCTGCGGCACCTTTGGTACTTCATGGATGTCAGGTTATTCAGCAGCAAAAGCTGCGGTAACCAACTTCAGTCGTGCAGCTGCGTCAGAAGGTGCAGCGTTAAATATCCGTTGTAACGTAGTGATCCCGGGCGTTATTGAAACCGATGGTACGGCTGGCATGTTAAGTGATGATAAAGCACGTGAAAATACCGCTAAGCTGATTCCAATGAAGCGTGTCGGTCACGCCACTGAGCTGGCTAATGCGGTGGTGTTCTTGGCTTCTGATGAGGCTTCGTACATCACTGGCGCTGCTTTGCCGGTGGATGGTGGTCGCAGCTCAGACTTGTATACCGTTCTCGAGTAATCGAGGCGGGTGAGCAAGTTGAGTAGCATTTTTATTCAGCAATAGAGATTGTAAATCATGAAGCAAGATGAACTGCTGGCGCGCATTGACCGCTTGGAGTCTACCGAAGCGATTCGCCAATTGGCGGGCAAGTACTCGCTGTCTTTGGATATGCGTGACTTGGATGCGCATGTTGGCTTGTTTGCTCCCGATATCCGTGTCGGCAAAGGCAAAACAGGTCGAGCTGAGCTTAAAGCTTGGGTGGATGACACTTTGCGTCATCAGTTTACCGGTACATCACACCATATTGGTCAGCATATTATCGAGTTTACCGATGCTGACCATGCCATTGGTGTGGTGTATTCAAAAAATGAGCATGAGACCGGCGCTGAGTGGGTGATCATGCAAATGCTGTATTGGGATGATTATGAGCGGGTCGACGGCCAGTGGTATTTCCGTCGACGCTTACCATGTTACTGGTATGCCACTGATCTGAATAAACCACCCATTGGTGATATGAAGATGCGCTGGCCAGGACGTGAGCCGTATCACGGCACTTTCCATGATTTATTCCCGTCGTTTAAAGAGTTCTGGAACAACACGCCAGAGCACGATGCGCTACCTGAAGTGGCCGAGCCGCAACCGTTGGACGGCTTTCTTCAAGGTATGCGCCGCGGTGCACCGACGCCCAGAATTCGAGTTCGTTAAGGAGTTGCTATGAGTACGTTATTTGAGCCCATTCAGTTTGGTGATCTCGCTTTAAAAAATCGGGTGGTAATGGCGCCGATGACCCGTAGCCGCTCAACCGACCAAGCCGTACCAACGGCTGAAATGATTGAATACTATGCGCAGCGTGCTAATGCGGGGCTGATTGTGGCTGAGGGCACATCGCCTTCAGCAGATGGGATGGGCTATTGCCGCACGCCAGGCATTTATAATGCTGAGCAAATTGCCGCGTGGCGCCAAGTGACCGATGCGGTGCATGCGCAGGGCGGCACTATAGTGTTGCAACTGATGCACTGTGGTCGTGTGGCGACTGTGCACAACAAGCCTGCTGGTTCTAAGACTGTCGCACCTTCGGCACTTAAAGCTGAAGTGGAGTTGTTTACTGATGCTGTCGGTATGGCTGCCACCGATATGCCGCATGAGTTAAGCAATGCTGAAGTCTACGAAGTGATTGAGGACTACCGCAAGGCTGCACTCAATGCGCGTGAAGCGGGCTTTGATGGTGTTGAATTGCACGGTACCAGCGGTTACTTACCGATGCAGTTTATGTCAGAAAATGCCAACCAGCGCACCGACGAGTTTGGTGGTTCAGTCGAAAATCGAGTGCGTTTTCCATTATTAGTACTCAAAGCAATGTCTGAGGCTATTGGTTCAGGCCGAGTTGGTTTTCGTTTTTGCCCAGCTAATAAATTCAATGATATCAGCGACAGTCAGCCAGCTGAAACTTTGCAGGCTTTGTTAGATGGTATCGCCACGCTGAATTTGGCGTATTTACATATTATGCGTGCACATACGCGCAAAATTGATGCGTTTGCAGTGGCGCGTGCGCAGTTTAAAGGCGGCTTAATTATCAACGATGGCTTTGAGCGTGATACGGCGATTGAGGCTGTTGATAGCGGCGCGGCTGATGCGGTGTCTTTTGCCCGTCATTATATTGCCAACCCCAATTTAGTTGAACGTTTGGCTCAAGGTAGCCCTCTGGCAGAGTTTAATCGCGACACTTTGTATTCTGCCGGACCTGTTGGTTATACCGACTATCCTGCTTAATTAAGTTCTCGCTTTTTCAGAAGGAATGTTATGTGACTAAAATTGCATTTGTGACCGGCGCAAGCCGCGGCATTGGACGCGCAACAGCATTAGCTTTTGCGCGCGAAGGCTACGATGTAGCGATCAGTGCGCGTTCAATTGACGATGGCTCACGCCATGAGCATGAAGTGATTGCCCCAGACGGCACGCCACTCACTGGCAGTCTGAAAGCGACAGCTGCGGCTATTGAGGCCTTAGGTCGCAAAGTCTGGCTGGTGCCGTTGGATTTGCTCGATGAGCACTCCGCGACGCAGGCTGTTGAGCAAGTCACGCGCGAATGCGGGCATATTGATGTGCTGGTTAATAATGCAATTTATCAAGGCTCGGATTTAAACAACGCTTTTTTAGATTTAACCACTGAAACACTGGATCGTGTGTACCGCGGTTATGTGCAAGGTCCAGTGACTTTAACCCAAGGCATTGCACGTTTAATGGTGGCTCAAGGTTCGGGCGTAATTGTGAACGTCAGCTCCGGTGCTGGTGAGCATAATCCACCTGTTCCTGCTGATAAGGGTGGCTGGGGTTATGCCTATGGTGCCGGTAAGGCAGCAGTGTCACGACTTTCAGGTGTGCTCAACGTTGAGTTGGGTCCTAAAGGGATACGTGCTTATACAGTCAACCCAGGAGTGGTGGCCACTGAAGCACTCAAAGCGACCATTGGCGATCAAGGTATCGCTGCTTTAGGTGGCGTGGCAGCACCGGCTGATGTACCGGCCGCCGCGATTTTATGGCTGGCTCATTCAGACCATGGCGGTCGTTATATAAAAAGAACAGTCGATGCGCAAAAACTTGCCCTGGATCAATATTTGGTCGAGAACTGGCGTAAAAAGTC
This sequence comes from Gammaproteobacteria bacterium, assembly GCA_012513235.1. Classification (GTDB taxonomy): domain Bacteria; phylum Pseudomonadota; class Gammaproteobacteria; order Pseudomonadales; family Pseudomonadaceae; genus Denitrificimonas. The sequence continues at coordinate 23,649 of JAAZCO010000291.1, read as the reverse complement.
GTAGCTCATCTCAATCTAGTCCAGTTGAATGATGAGAATGCCCTTTATCTAGGCAATAGTGATGCTGTGAAGTAACTGAATTAGCCAAAATACAGACTAAATTTGAAATGATGAGGATCAGGACATGACAAAAAAGATAGATATCCAACCCTCTGGCGCTCCTGCAGAGTACCGTTACGCTAGAGGTTGGCATTGCCTGGGCGAAGCTAAGGATTACCATGATGGTAAACCGCATACGCTGAACATCTTCGGTACACGCTTGGTTGCGTTTGCTAATGATGAAGGTGGTATCAGTGTTTTAGACGCCTACTGTCCGCATATGGGTGCAGACCTGTCACAGGGTGAAGTTGTTGATGGACGTATTGTCTGCCCATTCCACCACTGGGAGTTTGAAGCCAGTGGCCGCTGCGCAAAAATTCCATATTGCGACCGTATTCCACCCAAAGCAAAAACTAAGAGCTGGTTAACCAAAGAAGTTAATAAGCTGCTGTTTATTTGGCACAACCCTGAAGGCAATCCACCGGCTGAAGGTGTGGAAATTCCATACTTCCCTGAAAGTGACAGCGATGAGTGGAATGACAGCTGGCATGTGGATCTGATGTTTATTGAAACCAATCCACGTGAACTGGTTGATAACTTGTCTGATGTAATTCACTTTGGTCCAGTCCATGGTGCGCCATGCACATACTTTGCCAACACCTTTGAAGGCCATATCGGTACTCAAGAGTTCCACGGTGACTCAGGCCGTCTTGGTGGCAACTTAGTGGCTAAGTCAGCCTATTACGGTCCAGCAACGCACTTCACATTTATGAGTGCAGAGTACGAAGGTGGCACCGTTGAAACGATTTTGCTCAATAGTCATGTACCCACCTCAGAAAACAGTTTTGAACTGCGCTTTGGTGTTTTGGTCAAGAAAAACCCAAATATGACCGACGAGCAAAACAACGAGTTAGCCAAAGAGTATGTTCATGCTAACCGTCTAGCGTTCTACCAAGACGTTGATATCTGGAAGCACAAAGCGCGTGTTGATAATCCAGTATTGGCTGAAGGCGATGGTCCTATCTATCAGTTGCGCGAGTGGTACTCACAGTTCTTTATGGATGAAGCTGATATTCCAGCAAAGCTTAAAGAGCGCCAAGAAATTGTAACGTTGCACAAGAAAGACGCTTAATCTGTAACCGAAGTGGGAGTTGAACTCCTGCTTCGGTTATTCAATTGTTTAGATGTTAAAATTACATGTGTTGTTTTTTATATCGGCATCTGTCTGATGTTGGTTCTTTGTTTATTTAAATCATTAAATAAATATAATCTAAGCCTTGTGTTGAATCAGCCCCTCGCTATATTGAAGGGCTTGTGTTGATATATTATGTTTAGTTAAACATACCCATCTGTTGTTGATAATACGTATCTAGAAACTCCCATACTTCGACGATTTTTTGCTCGCGGCATTTAAAGCGAAAGAGATATTCATTGGCATAGTCTCTGCCGTCATGGGTTTGTGCAGTTAAGCGAAAGTGCGCGACCACGTTTTCATCTTCAGCGATTAAACTGTGCAGTTCGATCGCAATGGTTTCATAAGGGAAAAAATGTGCACCTTTGCCCATCATCTCCAGTACGGCCGGAATGCCGGTAAAAGGTCCGCCGAAGGGGTGAGCGGGCGGTAGATTCCAGCGAATATCATCAGAAAAGTAATCAGTAATAGGTGTGGTGCTTTTTCCCGTGATTGAATCAAAATATTGCGTGATCAGAGCTTTACTTGAGTTCACTTGCAGTGCTCCTGTTGTTGATTGGATAAAGGATAGAACCAGCAAGCATCTGCGCAGTGCACAGGTGCGAGGGGTCGATTAGTCCAGCGTAGCAACAGCAGTGATTTCAATCAGGACGCGCGGGTCAGCTAATGCAGCCACGCCAATGATGCTAAAGGCATGAGCGGGGAAGGGTTGGCCATCTAATGCTGTCGCCATGGCTTCCATAATGGCTTTTGCTGCACCGGGTGTATCCAGAGCCTTGACGTACAAAACGCTGTTGACTACGTCTTTAGGTTGCGCGCCGGCTGCCGCTAAAGCAGTGGCGATATTTTGCAGGGCTTTAGTGGTTTGCAGTTGATAGTCGCCGGCACCGACCAGTTCCATGCTTTCGTCATAGGGCGCTTGGCCTGCGATATAAATAGTTTTGCTAGCTGTGCTGACCATCACCTGATGAAAGCCTGAGATCTTGTATAAGCCGTCTGGATCAATTGCTAAGTTTTCTTTTTTCATTGTTAGGGTCTCGAATTAACTATTGAATTCCGGCGTGATTGTGACGCTGGAAGAGGGCAGTATCAGTTTCTAACTGACAGCGCTGTGTGATCTAACTTAAAGTTCTGCATCGCTGGTTGTGTAGAGAGGTGGATTAATACAAAGTTATATGATTTTGTTTTTATCGTAATATAACCATAAGTTATTTTTACTATTAAAAGAAGATGCTATCAAGTTAAATTTATTTATTAATAATGCTGTAAGTGTTTGTGTTGTTTTTGATGAAATAGCTTGTTATCTATTTATAAGTCTGATCATGAGAATATTAATTTATGGAGTCAAGGTAGGGGTATATTAATCTGTAATGGTCAAATAAAATTGATCAATGGCCTCTAGTTCACCGGATGCTTTTCTTCAGTTTGACTTTGATCGCAGTATTGACAGGCTTGAGATTGAGTTTTTCAGCGGGAGCATCACTAGATGCTGTGAATGAGTAAGCAGTCATGTCAGGCTGATATAGCGTTAAAATGCGCTGAAAAATCTATGTGTCGTGGAAAGACTTAGGGTCAAAGTCTGCTAGAGCGGGAGATTATGATTTTGAAAAAATGGCACGCCCAAGGCACAGAAGTGTCACAGAGCCTTTTTAGACGATTTTAAAGCAGGAGTGACAGACATAAAAAAAGCCCTAACTCATTGAAAGTTAAGGCTTTTTAATCTGGTTGCGGGAGCAGGATTTGAACCTACGACCTTCGGGTTATGAGACGGATGATTTAGCGACATATTAAAAGTCGCTAATTGTCATAAAGTGCTGTCTATGGGTAGAATAAGGACGTTTTGAGCAACTTGCCCAGCGACCGTTGAGAACACTCTATGACCATTAACGCCACACAGAATTGGCACGAGAACAAATCTGATGCTGTCGAGAAAATGACCGTAAGGCTAGGACGGCGGTTTGAGAGAATCTGCGAATGGGCCATAGAGAGTGGCCAGCAGCTGCCGCTTGAGACTGGTTATCATATATTAGGTCTTAACCCTTACCTATTCGGTATTGGCAACCTGGTTCACGAGCTCAGTCATTCAGACTCGTTGTTTATTACCCAGCAATGGCCAGCCAATCCAGTCGTTAAGGTGCTGGCAGAGTTTGCTGCAGCTGTTAAAGCATCGCCCGAAATAGATCAGCAGTATAGTTACATTCCTCACGCAGGCGGTGCGGCAAATAACCGTCGTCAGTTTAAAGACTTTCAGAATAAAACCTTCCTGCTCACGCTACTAACCCACCCTCTTTCAGACCTTACTGATCAACAAACATACCTAGAACGCCAGCGTTTACGTATCTGGATACTGGTACAGGCAGCAACCCGACTCATTGAGCATGGGATTCCTGCAGACCGATCTGTAAGTGCTGCAGCCAGATTTCTCATTCTTGACGCCGACGCTCGTGAATGGGGTCTGATTGACCAACTGGTGCATCGCGCTCGAAGACAGCTAGGTGACAGTCAAACATTTGAGCGATATACGACTGCACTGGCAAACGCAGCTGACGCGCTGAAAGACGATGATCGCTTCGCTGAGCGAGGGTATCGAGCATTTCTAAATGCGATCATGGCAATCGCTTATGGCGAAATTAATCCAATAGAAAATAATATCGTCTACATCAAAGTTCCAGCTGTAGTCAGATATAGAACTCTCTCCCCTCAAAAGATACAACCAGTCGGACACTTGCCCGATGAAATCCCAGTTTCATTACCTGTGGCCTTTGAGGATATAGACGAGCCAACATTTTCATACATTGCAGAAATTGACCCAACAGACAGTCCAGCAGAACAGACACTGAGCTCCGGCAGCGTTTACATACAGACCATGGAGATGTCTCACTACCTACCGTGGTCATGGGATAAGATTTTGCCTGCAGAAACTGATGCGCTGCAGGGTTGGCTCAATAACGCTTTGAGTTCTACTGATATGCAGACCAAGGTTGGAGCGGCCTGTGTCTGGCTTGCCATGCAGTTTGGTCGTTCCTTATTTATGGTTGAGCGTTTTCTTGTCGATGCTGAGGTCACAGAGGAGTGGAGTTTTTCAACTGACCTTAAGCAGATCAAACGTGCCGCTCCGAGAAGAACCAGCCACTGGCGACCGAATGATACACAAGCTAAATTGCTCGCAGCTCCATTTTTAGATGAGCTTAAGATCTCTATACCTAACAAGATTCAGAAAGCCTTGCAGGATGCGGTATCAACTGACGAGGGTACGCCAGAATCACTTGGGCACATTTGGCGGACAGTCAGCACATCAAAACTGGACGTATGGTTTGGCGAACAAGCGCGTATCTTTTTCCCACGCATTACCAGCTCTAAGCTCTCCACCTACCAAAGCCAAAACTTGTTTGATGCCACTGGCGAATACTTATTCTCTCGCCTGTTCACTTCACATCCTGACAGCGCATTGCCGGGTGCCTGCAGTTATGCTACTTGGGATGTGAAGGCGATTGAGCAAGGAATGCAACTGTCAGTAGAAGACTTTGGGGCGGACGACAGTATTAATGCCATGGGCAGTTTGCTGGCACCACTGGACAGCGTGTTGATTGATGAGGTTGCACGCTGCACAAGTGAGCTAAGACAAGCTGCACAGTACGGGCTGATTACATACCATAATGCGCTTGCTCAATACGTAGTGACAGCACTCTATGCAGCAACCGGGTCACGTCCGCTGCGTGATCCTTTTGAGTCGCTGAGCTATTTCTCTTTCAAACATAGCTGTGTTTTTATCAACGATAAAAGTGATGATGGACTGCACAGTGGTCGCCTAGTACCACTGCCAAAACTAGCGCTTGAAATAGTGCAGCTCTATATGATGCATCTTGCCAAATTGGCTGACTTGATTGAACCGCATCGCCCAGAGTTAGCTACAAAGATCCGGCTGCTGACACAAGGTGCTCCAGATGCTGGCATGCCTTTGTTTTTCTTGCTGGATAGCGGATTGCAATGGCACTCCATGACCGATGCAGAAAAGCTAAGCTGCAGTCTATTTGACTGGGGACTACCAGCTAACCTATTCCGACACCGCTACTCTCAGCAGCTGCTTAAGGACGGTGTACATCCGGAGGTCATTGAGGGCTGGATGGGGCATGCCGAACGAGGTGTCGCAACCTACAGTGATTATTCGGCTCGCTGCTGGCAGCAGGATGCTGAGCACTATAACGAGCATTTACAGCGAGCTTTTGAAGTCCTAGGTTTTGAGTTACCAACGCTGCCTCAAGAGTTGCCTGCACTTCTTTGTACGCCTATTCAGAATGATAATTACACCGAGCCGCGTGAGTTCGGTAGTCAAACTAGGGAGAAAAACCGCAGATACCGCATTAGGGCTGCTATTAAAGGGGCGCGCAGTGATATCGAACTGTTTCTCAATGGTCGTTCAACAGATGAATTGAGTGATGAGCAGTTATACACACTGGGCAGCCGAATGCTACTGCGAGAAAACCGCCTCCCGCATCCTCAAGCAGCGTTGCGCTACCGCCTGTTTCTAAAGAAGCTGCAGCAAGCACACAGCGATAAAGAGACTACTGGTATCGTCAATCGTGGCGCTAATCAGAGTGATGATAAAAATACTGGATTGGTTCGCCAAGCTCTACTGAGACAGCGACTGGTGCAGCAAAGCGAAGAGCGCTCTCTGGTAACTGCCGATGTTGCGCAAGCAATGGAGCAGTATCAGCAGCTAAAAAAATGGGCAGATAGCACTAGCAAACAAGCCTTTGCAGGAAAAATCAAAAAGGCACGCGCACTTTGTGTTGGTGCCTTATTGGTATCTATAGAAAAACGCATCAGCTATCAGCGTATGCTGCAAGATCTAGCTGAAGGTCAGAATTTCAGAGTCGTTCAGAATAAAAGTCGACTGTACTTGGAGTACAGCGAGAGCTTAGAGAACGATGACTATTCAGCAGCCATTCAAAGGCACAGAATCAGCTATAAGGCCGCTAGTTTATTGGCGTATGGCCAACATTTCAGAAAAGCTGTTGAGACACCTGAGCCGGCTGAGTTGGCTGAACTAAAGCCTTTAATAGCCCTATATCAACATCATAACCAGTCACAACAAAGCCCGACGCTTCAGGATTTACTGAGCTGGATCTGTCGAGTCATCAGCCTAGCGAACCTAGTTCAATTACCAGGGATCGTGGCCGCTGCATTGAGTGAGCGTTTACCTCCTACCAGTGAATCAGTGCGTGATCATATGCGTCTGTTACACGGCAAAGTTTTAGATTTACCAACACAAGACTTGGTTGTAGAGCTGCCTGATAATCAATTAGCGCGAACCCGTGGCCAAGAAAATGACAAAATTGCATTGCAAGAGCATGCCAAGGAACTCACTAGAAAAGTTATGGCTGAACTGCAGGGCTATATACCCAGCAAGGCCCGCGACCATGCAAAAAACATACGCTTGATATGCAGCGATTTTCAAGGCCAAATCAGCCCGGCCATTCTTATGCTTGGATACTGGATGGCAGACTTGACCAGTACCGGCAAAGCAGGTTGGCGTAAAAATCTGCAGCCTTACGCACGCAACAGTTTGACGACTTACTGGAGCTCACTTGCACCTGCTTTCAGAGGGTTACTATATGAAACAGATCTTGTAGCACTAGAAAGTGATGAGCTGACCGAACTCTGCAGCCAAATGCTTGATTACAAACAAATCACCTCAACCCACGCTGATTTTTTTGGCAAGCGACTGCAAGACTTCTTTCGCTGGGCAGCGCAGTTTGGTGTAGCGTCTCCAGAGTGGACTGAGCTAGCAATAGACAGTGACCAACGCACTGTCAGCTCAGGCCTGATATCAGAGCAAGAGTACCAAAGCTGTTTGCAGGCACTCCTAACGGATGCAGGCTTGGAGCAAGACGAGCAGCTGATATTGGGATTTGTGTTACTCGCTGCTTACCGTTTTGGCCTACGAGCGCAAGAGGCAATTGGCTTGCTGCGGCGCGACTGGTGTCAGGCGGCCAACTACACTTGGGTGCTGGTGCAAAATAGTCAGTACCGTACCCTAAAAAGCGCGTCGAGTCGCAGAGCAATTCCTCTGCTCTTTAGACTATCAGATACCGAACAGGACATCATCGATCGAACACTGGCCCGATACCAAAGCATAGCGGGCACCGCGACCAACCGACCCATTCTGTGCGAACCCAGTAGTGATGGTAATCAGCCTGTATTAACTAACATTGCTCCGCGTATTTCTGAAACTCTGATTCAGCTACTGCGCAATGTAACGGGCAATCCAGAATTAGTTTTGCACCATTGTCGCCACAGTTTTTACAACCGTGTGGCTCCAGCACTATTAAATGTTGAAACACCTTTAGCTAAAAAACTCATCGATCCTACAGAGCACGATCGCATACGCCGGATCGTGCTAGGTCCGATAAATGGAGTTTCTAGGCGCAGTGCCATGGCACTAACACGTCTGATGGGCCATAAATTCCCAAGCACGGGATTAAAAAACTACTTTCACTTAGCTACACAGTGGGCAGATGAGCTCACGCCGGTTAGCCAGCAACGCGCACATAGCATTGCTGAAGCTGTGCAGTTAACAGAACTACCAGTCAAAAAAGTAAACGCTGTAGGCAACATAAATGAAAACCTGCAATACGCCCCACCAACTCTGGGCAAAACCCTGCAGTGTCTACGCTTGGTGTCTCTAGGCATGGGATACAACAGAGCAGGTGAATTGATGCGACTTGAACCAAAATATGTAGCTCTATTGCAAACGGTTTTTGAGATAACTAACGCTCGAATGAGGTTTAGCGCGAGTAGTGATAAAAGAGTGAAGCTATCGGGCGAACTCTGTCCTAACGCTTTATTAGAATCTATACCTGATCAGGCATGGCAACGGCTACTGCATTGTGCAAACGAAAATACTGGTAGTGCTGACCTAGAACTGGAAGACGATGAGCTTAGGCATTTGCAGGAATTGCCTTATTTAATCAGCCAAAACCGACAGGTCCTGATGGAGCAACCGGGACACATAAAAGTCATCCAGCACACGCTGGAGCTGTTTCAGATTCCAGAGTCTGCTTATCGAGTGGTTGTAAAAGATGGCAGTATTACTGCTATGCAGCGACTGCAGCACCAAAGTTTTTCCCCGCAGTATGAAACAGAGGCTAAAACCAAATTGGATGGATTTACTGTGCACCTTGCTGAGCGTGGCAGCCAATACCAAATTAGGGATTATGGTGGGCTGGTGCTTTCACGACTTGCTGACGGCACCGTCAGGAATGGTTTGGAACTTGCGGTGGCCATACTGGCCACCAGTTTGGTTGTGTTTTATAAAGCTAATTGTAGAGTACCGGATGATCAGATGAGTTTTAGGAGTTATCCTTTACTCGTTGCAAGAGAGCTTATTCAGAAAGTTTTCCCGGAGCATGCATATGAACATCAAGCTACATAAACAAGCGACGACAACGCCAAAAATTAGAGCTGAGATACAGCAAGCACCTGCTGACATCAGCGACTTAGCACTGGCACGCAAGTACGGCGTGTCTGACTCTACAATTCGGCGCTGGCGTTATCGTACTGATGTTTATGACCGTTCGCACACCCGACACAACTTGTTGGCAACTTTAAGTCCCCACCAAGAAGACGTCTTGATTGCTGCACGTGAGTTTCTACGCTTGAGCCTTGATGACTTGTTGGTTGTAGCGCGCGAATTTCTCCACCCAACGCTTTCACGTTCTGCGCTTGCACGCATGCTGAGAAGACGGCAGGTGCCCACCTTGTCGCAGCTGCGTAAACAAGATCAAGAGAGCGAACAAGCCTCAGAACCTAAGTATAAGCCCTTCAAGGATTATGACCCCGGCTTTATCCATGTCGACATTAAATTCTTGCCGCAAATGCCTGATGAAGAGCAGCGTCGTTATTTGTATGTAGCCATTGACCGTGCAACGCGCTGGGTGTATCTCGAGGTGTTACCCAGCCAGTCCGCCAAAGACGCTGAGCGCTTTATGAAGCATGTTATCGACAAAGCGCCATTCAAGATCCAGAAGGTTCTTACCGACAATGGAAAGTCCTTCACCGACCGCTTTACAGCAGATGGTGAACGTAAACCTACCGGTAAACATTTATTTGACTTGCTCTGCCACAAGCACAACATAGAACACCGCTTAATCAAGCCTGGCCGACCGCAAACTAACGGTATGGTTGAGCGATTTAATGGCCGCATCAGTGATGTTTTGGCAACTCGAAGATATGATTCATCCGAAGATTTAGAACAGACTTTGAAACGCTACTGCTGGGTGTACAATCACCATATTCCACAACGAGCGCTTCAGCATCAAACGCCCATTGCAACATTGAAAGAGTGGCAAGAAAAGAGGCCAGATTTATTTTACAAGAACGTTATTAATCATACGGGACCTGACAGCTAATTAGAGGCAGACAACTCTATAAGGTTATCAAATTCATAAGAGGCTATATCGCGTATATAAAGGCGAACAGTTCCTTTTTCATCAGCCTTCTTGAACGCAGTTATAATCACATATGCAGGCGATACGTTTGCATAAATCTCTGCAGCAGCTTTTAACAAGCTTGGCTTTACCGCTTTATAAGTAATTGAAGTAGGAAGTAATTTTAATTCACTATTAATTTCTTGCAGATAGATAAGCATTTCTGAGTTTTTGAAACCATCTAACTTTGCATGCATAATGAAGTTAGACTCGTCAATTTCGTTATTAATAAAGCTAGGTTTTATTTTGCCTTGGAACGGAGTAAATGAACTATTACAACCACCTATTTTCCACTCAAAGGGTTTTGGAATATTTCTCCCACCATGCTTTTCTAGAAAGCCACGAGCAAACTCCTCTACAAACTCTATTTTCACTTTAGATAGTTGAGCTACATCTCCAGGTGTGTCGAACAAATCAGGGCTATCTTGCGTTAGATATAAACCATAATCGACAACACCTCTTAACTCATCAATTACCAAACCAGTTAAATCGTTATTATTTGAATTTGCAAATAATAAAACTTCAAGCGGGCTGTCTAGCTCAGGGTTTTTACTTAAGGTGTGTTTATACTCAATACACAAATCAAGATCTTTAAAAAAAGTATCTGTATATGCATTAAGAATTGATTCTGAATATTTAACAAAAATTTCCGGGCTGAAGCGTCTGACTTCATTTATATCTATAGCGTTGCGCGTGCCGTCAAATGATTGAAGGATATTGCTTGTGCTTCTAAAAAAGATAATGAGATTTTCAGGTTTAGAATTGGACATGATTTAATTCTCTCGAAGAGTGAAGAAACATAAAAACGAGCGCTTAAGCACACAAAAACAAACTTATAAATAAGTTTGTAAAATAGTGAGTTCAGACGAACGTTGATCATGTTTTCCTCTTCAAGGTATAGCGGCTTTACTTCCCGGCAGGGAGAAAAGCCGTAAATTAAAATTATCAAGCTATAGACTCTTTTAGCATGTTGCTTGTCTAGCTGCAAGGTGTGCTAACTTTTTAACTAACGTAAGCAACTAAGATTTCTCTTTACTTTTGTAGCAATTATAACGACGAAACACTCAACTCTCATCGCTGTAGAGTAATTACACGCTAAAAATCTTTAGTAGCCGTTTTAAACGGATTCACTATAATTATGGGCCAATACAGCGGCCAAGGTAGTTGACGCTCTATGCACAGGTTTGACCAGAGTCCTTTACAATTAGCTAGGCGGAATTTTTTTCCTGCCGTTCAGTAGTTTAAACCCTTCAGGCACTGGCTTGAACTTATCGCCCTCTTCAGGCCAACGCTTGGCTCTGCTCTGGAAGGCTCTCAGTGCAGCAATATCAAGTGTGGCAGCCACCACAAAATCATTGTCACCACCACGCAAACGCGCAATATCTCTCAGGTACGATTCTTTGGCTGGAGAGCGCACCCTACTATCACCGTACTTACGATTATTAACCAGAATGGTGTAAGCATGAACATCCAGCGCGGCTGATTCAATTAGTGAGGCAAAGGTATCCAGATCTCTATTCCAGCTCAGCACCATCAAGGCATCTACAGCACCTTGGAAACGTATTCTCGCTTTACTGTTTTGAAGCTCTGAGCAAACCATAACACCAAAATTGATGCCGTTATGCACGTAAACAGGCTTAGTATACTTTTTTGATCTGGCATCTTTCTCAGCTATCGACCATTCCTTTCCAAATTTTGCTGTGAGTTCTTTATCTTCACCTACAGCTGGCTCTAACTTTGGTTGCCAGATTTTGACAAAGGTTGGATAGCCGAGTCTATTATCTGCTAGTACTAAAACAGCTTCGCTAAGGATTTTATTGCCAGAACTGTGCCGGTATTCTGTTCCTGCAATTAAACTAATCCCCGCACTGCTAAGCCTGGCAGCAATACTATTAAGCCAGCGCAGCGGTATCGACAGCTCTGGAAATAGCACATAATCCGGCCTTGGCTTCAGTTTCAAGGTGTCGTTAACCAGATTGGATATTTTCTGATAACGTTTGCGAGTTAAATTTGGTTGTCCGCATGCAGTAGCTGCCCAATCGCTATCTTCGGTGCGAAGATTAGTCAAAGCGATCACTACTTTATCTTTGTGGTCAGTTCCAATTTTGAGGTGTTTTTTACCATTAGCAGTTGGTTTGTTATTAGCATCTTGTTCAGTAGCAAGCAGCGTTGGTTTTATCCAAACCCCACGTAGTGCTTGGGTATACTTTGCCCAAATTACTGCTGGTCCATAAATCGGTACTTTGCCAGATGCGGATGGCAACCCCACGCACTCAGGTGCAAGTTCCGATATTTCAGCAGGGCTTAATGGTCTGGTCGGAAAAAGATAAGGTAGGTAGCTGTCACTCTTCCGTGAACCTTTCACTACCTTACCCAACCGGGTATCGCGGGTAGAGCGAATAAATTGTTCAAAGGTATCAACATCTAGCAAGCCGGAACTTTCAAGCAGCTTTAATATTTGATTCTCTCTCTTGGTATCACGCTTACCAACCAATTCTTCTGCTGACCGGCTCTTGACTATGTGTTTATAAGGCTCTTTTGCAAGATCAGATAAGGCGACAAGAGGTGCCTTAGTCTCAAAATCCGCCACATCAAAACGCAGCTGAAGTAGCGATTCAAAGTCAGTCAAGTTAGCCACAATTTGCTTAAGAAAAAGGTCCGCAAGTCGCTTCTTTGTTGGCCTCTCACCTAAAAACAACTTATTTGGGTCGTAAAATCGAGTCGAGGCATCAATAAACAACCAGGTTAGAGTACCCTTGATATAACTCCAAAAATCTTTTAAAACTTTAGCCTCACCCCCATTAATTATGATCTTTTTACCCTGGCCAACTTCAGCGATCAAAGTATCAATAGCCTGATAGGACTTAACTGCGATTCGCTCAGCCTGCTCCCATTCGTTCATGCTGATCGCAAAACCAAGCAATCGTGGCAGGTAGCTAAAGTGCGCAAATAAGTTATCTGCTCGTAATATATGGTTGTGCGCAAACTGATAAAATTCCTCGCGCTGTTCTTTCCACTGGTTAGGCGGTAAATCTCGAGCAAGGGTTTCCACATGGCGAAGCTGAAGAGCCCAGCCAAGACGACGGATAGTCAGGCCATCCGCTCTTCGTAACGTATCGGCACTCTCGCCGACACTGCCTGCAGCAGATAGCACCTTGGCTGCTGTCGAATGCTCTAGCTGGTCAGGTGATGGCATGAGTCGATGCTCGCTGGAAAGCTCATAAATCTCTTTTTCAATGCTATCCAATAGATCAAGACCAGCTCTACCTTGGAGAATAAACAACTTCTGCTTGTCTGACTGAAGACAGATTTTTGTATCGCCCTGAATATCCTCCCCTTGGTGGATCTCCCATGCTTGAGGATCTGAAGCATCTTGAACAATGCATTCTTTACCCATTCTCGCTTGAAGCAGTTGCATCAAGTCTAGGTTGTTACTAATGGCTCCTGTATCACGCAATACAATGAACATGTCATCGACATAACGGCCATAGTGAATGGGAGATAGTTGTTCTAAAACTTGTTTGTCCCATTTATGGAGCAAAGCGTTAGAAATGATTCGGCTGCACGTTAAGCCAATAACCAAGCCACCGCTAATATTCGATTTTGTGCCAGCTATTTTTTTGCCAAATCTGGTTGCACCATCAGCCCATTGTTTTAATAGATGTACTAACTGAGAAGTAAATTCAAGCTCTGAATCGCTAAGTTCTAGTTTAAGCGCTGCAAGTAAAGCGTCTCCAGTTACCGCTGTTGGATCTATAAAGTGATAGTAACTTTTAAGATCCAGTGAAACAGCAATAATGTCACGATCTTTCTCCAACTCATCGCGTATGGCTTGTAAACCATCATTGCGCCACCGTTGATAAGGCTGGAAGTAAGGAATAAAGGAGCCAATGGAGCTGACATGAAATGGCTTATCATCCTTGGTGCTGAATAGTTCGTCATTACTAATGCGCTTTAGTCTTGCGCCGTAACAGCACTCATCTAGCTTTGCGTCGAATTTATGGCCAATCATGTTGATCCAAAGAGCGGATATGACATGACTATCTACCGGGAAGTCGCCAACAATTCTGAATTCAGGTGTGATATTAAAATTTTTGAAAAGGTCCTCAACCGCTCGTTCGGGCTTCGAAAAATGAACGTGGCCATTATCTGCGCTACTAGACTTCTTTTTTGTAGAGAGCTTCTTGGGTAGCAGGCGATAATCACCCAATAAAGCAGTATTTTCTTTAAAACCAGAATCGCTCTTTAGGCTGTTTAATAGCAACTGTAGGTTGGTTAATAGATCTTGCTCGTACTCCGCAAACTTGATGGCAGTGGGGAAGGTGTTTTCAAAGAAGCAGTCTGCTTTTGCCTTGCGATAGGCTATAAGGAGATCTTCGATGACAAGCGAGTCCCATCCTTCAAACTTTGCTTTGTATGACATATCTGTTCCCTTCTAACTCAAAGCCTGAATAGAGTTTGCAAGCCTTCTCTCCTGCCCGAATAGCGTGGTATAGAAACGCTGCTCAATTCCATAAAGCAGGAGTTTCAACTCATCATCTGTTGATATTTCAATTTTTTTGCTTGTCTGATCAAACTTGAGTTTCTGGTTGCAGTAATCGCAGATATAAGCAAGAACACCTACCTTATCCTGCGCCGACATTTTAGCTAGAGAGTCCAGAGCCAAAGCAATCCGCTTTCGATTTGGCTTTGAGACTTTGCTTGCATCATAGTTGCCTTTCAGTTCAATAAATTCTGACTGCAAGAAGGCTTCTGTTTCTTGTTCGGTGGCTTCTCGGTAAAGAGCATCAATACCCTTAAAAATCCCAGAAATAGTTGCCAGATTACGAAAAGCCAGCGTATCTGATAGCTTAAAATAAATAGCGTCGGGCTGATCATTAATCACGAGACGATTACTTCCTTCCTCAATTGCTGCCGCCTCTCCGAAGTCAATAATCTTCTTCTTGATAAAAAGGGATGGAGTGACTTTTTGGAAGTAAAAATTGTCGCCTTGTACAGCGAAAATATAGGCAATATTAATGAATTGCTCTTTTTTCAGGTCATCATAGTCTTTTGAATCAAAGTTGCTTTTTAGTAAATCAATACAAAATGGTTGTTGGCTAAACTGCTCTATCTTGAACCATGAGTCCTCATCCAGATTGTGATCGGGGGAGTAAGGAACACAGGCTGCCAACGTGACGTTTGTGTTCTCATACAGGGTGTGATCAGAAACTAATTTGAAGAAAGGCTTCTTGATGAGTCGCTTTACCCTAGCAAGAACATGATCCAAATCTATTACCCTCGCTCAATAAATGTGTAGTTGTTAATGCGAAAAGCTGTAGAAATAACTATTTCGTCTGGCTTTTTATATTTGTGGCGACTGATCAAAAATATGGCTGTGCCATTTTTAGTTGTAATGTTGTAGAACTCATAGCCAAAGATTAGAAATAATGGATTGAAGTACAGCGCTTGTGACAGAAACGTAAACGCAAAGAGTATGGCATAGACAAACGCCAAGGTTTCCGAGTTGTCGATACTGAGCGCAACGAAGAAGTAACCTAAATAGCTGGGCAAGAAGCTATTATTTGCATGTTCTATGCTAGCGACTTCGCTCTGTTTGAAATCATCCTTTCCAAGCTTTGAGCTTAATAAAATACTTAACCCTGTGGAGAGTAATGGCACCAAAATATACAGCACATAAGATACCGCGTTCGGTAAGGTATTAAGCCAGTCTAAGTTGGCCAC
This sequence comes from Gammaproteobacteria bacterium, assembly GCA_012513235.1. Taxonomy (GTDB): domain Bacteria; phylum Pseudomonadota; class Gammaproteobacteria; order Pseudomonadales; family Pseudomonadaceae; genus Denitrificimonas. The sequence goes on along the minus strand of JAAZCO010000291.1, from coordinate 8,205 downwards.
ATCTGCCAAAAAATAGCTAAGCGTATAACTTTTCTGCACCAGAAAAATAATGACCAACAGCGATGTGGCATTAAAGGTCAGCAACAGCCGGAACGCAATGTTGATCATTTCACTGTGACCTGGCCATTCATTAGCATTGGGAGAAGCCAGTTTCTCAAGGAAACCAAATATTCGTTTTCTGATTCTCTTTTAGCTAAAACAGGTACAATCGGCTCAATAAATTCAATAAACTTTTGAGTAATAAGATCTTCTGGCACTATTATATCTATGTCTTCTAAGAAGCTTTTATTAAGCTCTACCTGCCCTGTAGAACCATTTGCTGCGGCCTCAATTAAAGGTTGATATCTCATCATTTCCCAAGCGAGATATTGCGGTGATACCAGCGCATCGTTTGCTCGCACGATAGTCACATGCGAATCAACAGTAGTCTTTGTTTCAAGTAACCTTTTTACGTACGCAACCCTTCCAAGAGTACCAACACCGGTTGAATTAATTACAACATCAAATAGCCTTAATAATCGTTCATCTTCATCACTAAGCTCTAATTGATGTCTTCTTGAGTCTTCAAAAGATATCTTCTGATCGCGTATACATTTTTGATTTAAAACAGAAAACCCACCGGTCTCCGTATATTTAGGTGAGATGCCTCGACGAATTAAAGAAGTTATCTTTGCAAGTTTTTTTACTTGCCACCCCTCAGGTATTTTTCGCTTAAGAATTGGGCTATAGACCATTTTCCCGCCAGAGGCTTTATAGGGTTTGCCGCTGGCATCGGGAAAGTCGAACTGCACAAACCAGTAGTCGTACAGGGTTTTAGCCATGGCTTCGAGTTCGGCGTTGATACGGTTGTTGAGTTCGATTTTTTTATCAAGTGCAGTTAACACAGCCGCAATTTTTTGTTGCTCACTCTTTATAGGGATTGGTAGCTTATATAGTTTCAATACGCCTTCGTTGACTCTTTTTCTTCCAGACGTTCCCTCCATACAACTGATTGCACGCTCTCTAAATGCAGGGCTAATAGATAAGTAATATAAAAATTCTGGACAAGTATTATTTTTAGCGCGAAGCACAATAAATTCAGATGATCCAAATGCAACTTCGTTTTCGTCTAATATATCAACATAGGTCGTCTTGCCATTTTCTAAACAGGGAGTAATTTTGGCCACCAAAGTATCGTGATTTCTAAATTTGGGCCCTGACTTGTACTCAGCCAGCTCATAACCGGTAATTTTTCGCGTAAATTCTTTTAGTTGAGCCATAGGAATTTTTTTTGCAATAGTTCCAGAAGGCAGCTTTTCAGATGGATTAAAATACGCAATATCATTAAGCTCCGTGGGCTTGAAACTACTCATATTTCAACCCCGACAGCTGTTTTTTAATCTCAGTCTCTAACTCACGAGACTGGCTGAATAGGCTATCCAGGTTGCTGGTAAAGCCCTGCATTTTTTCTACAAACTGCTCAGGTGTTATGTCCACATATTCTATTTTTACATCAAAATACTGGCCAGCACTCAGGCTGTAGTTCTTGGCTTCAATCTCGTCATAGCTTACGGCTACCGATAAATTCTCTACGGCTTCTTTAGCATTAAAGATATCAATAATTTGTTGTTCTTCTGCTGGCGTAAGCACGGTTTTTTGGTTTTTACCGTCTTTAACTTTTTCGCCTAGATTAGAAGCGTCGACCAGTACGACATCGCCATCGTTGCTATCATCAATAAACAAAATGGAGACGTTAGTACCAGTAGTGGCAAAGATATTGGACGGCATGGAAACCACTCCGGCCAGCATCTTGTTTTTCACCAAATGCTCACGGATTCTTTTATCAATGCCAGATTGCGCGGTAATAAAACCGGTAGGCACTACCACCGCTGCTTTACCATTAGGTTTAAGTGAGGCAATGATGTGCTGCAAAAAAAGCTGGTAAATAGCCATACCAGCTTTGTTCTTTTTAGGCACGTTAGGTAAACCTGCAAAGAAGCGTTCTTTGTTTTCTTTGCTGTCCAGATCATCCCTAAAATCGCTAAAGTCGAGCTTAAAGGGCGGATTGGAGACGATATAGTCAAAACGTTTTAGCTCTTTGCCTTCCTTGTGGTAGGGGTACTGAATCGTATTACCCTGAATTACGTTCGGAATAGAATGCACTAAGTTGTTCAAAATCAGGTTAAGGCGCAGCAGATTTGAGGATTTTTGCGAAATATCCTGAGCATAAATACTGCAACGGTTTTCACCAATGGCGTGGGCCACGTTCATTAACAGCGTGCCAGATCCCGCTGATGGATCGTAGCAGCTTACGTTTTTTATCTTGCCACGCTGGGCTTGCGGAACCAGAATTTCCGCCATAATGCGTGCCACGGCATGAGGGGTAAAATACTCGGCGTATTTGCCGCCTGAGTTACTGTTGTAGTCTTTAATCAGATACTCAAAGATAGTAGCGTAGAAGTCGAATTTTTGAGTAAAGATGCGCTCGAAGCTGAACTCCACCAGTTTGTTGATAATAGCGCGGCAGAAGTCGTCGCGTTTGGATTCATCGGCGATGTATTCACTCAAACGATCAAACAGCACCACCTTAGCGCCGCCGTCAGTTTTTACCGCGAATACGTCATTATTAGTCAGGGCAATATCACGCAAGGTATCATCGAACAACTTGGCAAAATCTGCAGCGTTCTGCTGGCTGAATAAGTAGCTGATAAAGTGCTGTGGCTTTAGACGTGCGGTGTCGCCGCCCATTTGCAGTTGAAGCATATCAAGATCGTCTTCGCTCATGCTGGCGAGTGCTTCTTCCCACTTTTCGGCCTTGGCGATATTTTGGTCGATTTTCTTTGCTTCAAACGCGAACTTGTCATTCAGGAATTTGTACAAAAAGGTTTGGGTAATAATTTTAAATTCGTTGCCGTCATTACCTAGGCCATAGTTGGCACAGATGCTTTTTAAGCTATCAATCAGCTCTTTAGTTTTTTGCTGAAACTCTTGCTCTACCATTTTCGTTATTACTTCCTAATAAGTGGTGCTGGCATCACCAAGTTTGACTACCAGTATTAAATTCTTTCAGGTATTCGGCGACGACCAAATGGTTGATGTAACGGGAGGCGTCGGCGTTAAGTTGTATATCTTGCTCACCTTTGAAGCGTTTGATAACGAGAGGCATCATTTGACGTTCAAAATAGCCTTCGTTATCGAGTATCTGGCTGTTATTAAGTACTTGCTCATCGGCATCTTGCTTTACCCCCGTAAGGGCTTCAAAAATTTTACGCTCTGACTCGCTGATATCCTTGTTACTGATTTGGCGCTCTTCTAGGCGCTTATGAATACGAGTGTACTTAGGATCGCCTAGATACTTTTGCCGTAGCTGGTTGTTTTGCCGGTTAAGCTCTTTAACACGGTCGTGAATTTTATTCAGCGCACCAATATTGGCCACCATGTCTTCTTGGGTCACCTCACTGAGGTTCTTTTTCTTAAACAGCCTTTCCAGCTCTTCTTTCAGGCTAATGAACTTGGGGTCTTGCTGATCGAAATTGCTGGCTAAGGCCTCACGAGTTTGGCGTAGAGTGTTTTTCAGTTTGTCGGCAAGCACGAGCTCTTCTTCGCCAATTTTAACAAACTTGAAAATTACGTCTTCTAATGCACGATTCAGCAAGTTGCTTGTGTCTTGGCCGCTTTCTAAATCTTGCTTGAGATTGAGTAAATCCAGATGATTGCTAGTTTCACGATAGAGTACGTTGAGCTTGGCAAAATCCAACTCAGCCAAACTCTCATAATCACCTTGCAAACGAATGAGATTATACAGGCTACGCGCATCCGCCAAGGCTTTTTTCAGTGCCAGCACGGTATCGCGATCTTGTATTTGGCTGATTTGGTTGCAGAACTCTTCCATATTGTTGGTGTTAAAGCGGAACAGCACGTCTTTGATATGCTCGATTTCCTGTTTTATCTCATCTGTAGATTTAAACAGGTCCGAGTAGTGCTCCATTTCATCGCCGAGCTCTGCTTGAAGCTCTTCAAAATAGGCTTTGTTGGTTGCGTCAAACTCTTTACGGATATCAGCAAAGTCCACTACATAGCCGTAACGGAAATCTTTATAGGTACGGTTCACTCGCGTTAAGGCTTGCAGTAGATTGTGCTTGCGAATGACGCGCCCTAGATAAATTTTCTTTAGCCTTGGCGCATCAAACCCAGTGAGCAGCATATTGTAAACAAACAGAAAGTCGATTTTGCCTGCTTTGAAATCTTCTACCCAGTCCTTACGCTCTTCTTTGGTGCCTATGTCATGCAGGATTAACGCCGCATTTTTTACCTTTTGCGCTTGCTTCACCGATTCTGCATAGGTGACCGCTGGAGCTTCAGCAGCCTCTAACACTGTGTTCACTTTTGTAGCTAATACGGGTTTACCAGCGTAAATTGCATTGAAAACATCGAACATTTGCTTAGCTTGATTTGAGCTATCACAAATCACCATACCGCCAATAGTTGCGTCGTTGATAGCTCCACGACTTTTCTCAAAATCGGTAACGATATAATCAAGCATGGGTTCGACAAAACTAGGATGTGCATAGATGAGCTTGCGATCGACATCACCCATCTTTACTTCTGCTTCTTCCAAGGCTTTTTGTAATTCGATTTTGTATTGGGTAGAAATCTCTTCGCGGATCAAGCGTAAGGTATAACCATCGGCAATAGAGGCGTTGTAGTAGTACTTGTGAATGTAATCACCAAACAAAACCCGTGAGTTGTAATCATCACCTAAAAGCGGCGTACCAGTAAGGCCAATTTTAATGGCATTGGTGTCTGACTGGCTTAAGTTAGCTAAGAAGCTGCCCTTAGGGTTGTAGCTGCGGTGCACTTCATCGAGAAAGTACACGCGCTGGATACTAACGTCGTAATCCCTAGTCGAGACGATATCAGGATCATCCTGAAACTTCTGAATGTTCACAACGGTAATTTCTGGTTTACCAGAATGATTATGAATAACCTGCGTGGCTTTAATATCACGCGTAAAGGCTTCACGGGAATCAACCGTGTGTACGATCAAACCGCGAGCAATGAACTCACGCTGAGCCTGTTGCAGCAGGTCGAGTCGGTCGACTATAAAGTAGAATTTAGGAATGATTTGTTGCTTTTGGAAATAGTCGGTCAGAAATCGGACGTTATAAAAGGCAAGCGCGGTTTTACCACTGCCTTGGGTATGCCAGATAATGCCTTTTTTCACGCCTTCATCTAGTTTTTGTGCAATGGCTTTGGTGGCAAATAACTGCGGGTAACGCATGATGTGCTTTTGTAGGCCATCAGACTCTGACACATAAGTCAGTGCGTAGCGTAGAACAAAAGCGAGCCGCTCTCTACTGACCAACGAAGTGCAGATGCGGTTAGTTGGGCGCTCGGGCTGTTTATTCGTTTGGAACTCTGGGTTGCTTCTGATCACTTCTAAATTATTGTCTTTTAGAACCCTGAGTTCATCTTCATCAGACACTGGCTTTAACAGCGCAGTGAGGTTGAATACTTCTTCCTCACGGAAATAATTAAATACTGGCTTGTGATAAGAGCTGCTGGCGTAAAAAGCACCTTGCACAGGCTCAGGATCGCCGTCGTCGTACTCCATATTGTTGGAGAAAATCATAAACTGGGTGATGTTGGCAAAGCGCTTGAATTTTGTATTCTGAAATCGTTTATTGATGCGGTCACGCTCGGCCAATATACCTTCACGATTATTTGGCTTTTTCACTTCGATAAAAACCAGAGGCATACCGTTAATCAATAAGGTGATGTCTGGACGAAACTCTTCATCGCCGTTCTGGCAGGTAAGCTCGGTAACTACGTGGAAGCTGTTATTGTTGAAGTTCTCGAAATCAATCAGCTTAGTATTGGAGCGTTCGCCTAGTCTTTCAAAAAAAGCGCGCCCAAGATCTTCATTGTCGAGCAACAGTTTTACATCTTCCAGCAAGCGACCAGCATCAGCGTCTTCTATACCTGGGTTAATTTTACTAATAGCTGCTTTGAATAACTGTGAAAAAATATTTGTTTCAATATCCCAGGTTTGTCCTTTCAGCGATAAATACTGATAGCCTAAGCGCATTAGGTGCAGTATTGCGGGTATTTTAACGCGCGAGTCTTCGTTAAACTTCATAACAGTCCCTTGTAATAATTTTAATTGGTAATACGCTCAAGTAAATCGCTCTGCGGGTAGTTAAATAACTCACATAATTTATCCAGCGCATCTAAGCCAATCTTTTGCGCGGTTTCTTTATAAAGTAGTGTGAAGGAGGTTTTACGGCTAAGGCCAGTTTCTCGCTTCATATCGCTAATGCGCATTTTATGTTTGCCCACTAAGCGGGTCAGGTGAGAACTGAGCATACTCTACTACGCTAAGGAACTTAAGAAGACAAGCTACTTAAGCAGTATTCAAAATGGGAAGGTCAGTGGTTTATTAGCTCTTCGCATTTAAGGGTGTAGGGTAGACTGGGGCAGCTGGAAAAAGAGTCAGGGTTCTTAGAGAATGTAAGTTCTCACACAAACAAAAACCAAGCCCCCGACGTGCACAATCTTACCTTTTATAGCCCTGATCTTTCCAGTTTTTGCCAACTCAATGAGTTCGGCCTTGTTGCCACTGGACAGCACATTTCTGCAAGGCAGGCCGTCATAGAATGTCGCTTCACGAAAGCGCCAGAGCCTTGCCCGAAGTGCGGTGCTTCTGACGTTTCACGCGGCACTGTTGGTAGGCATCTCGCTCACGCTACTTACGGGCTTTTAATTACCCCAGCTTAGATAGGACAGTACTCTGCTTGCCCAAAGTCATGACGACAACTCGACGCTTACTTTTATGATTTAAATTGATCATTGGTAAAGACTGCTTAGGTAATGTGCCTAACGGCAAAATTACGTGGCTTAAATAGCTAAACTGATGAACCAGTCATAGTAGGAGACGCGCAGTTCGAAGAGCTGTGCGGTGACTGGCGTTTAGCCAGAGCAGGAGCTGAGGGCTAGAAACCCTCGGCTACCCGATTAAACTTTTGGGTGTACAACAATTCCAGTGCAACGCTGTTCTGCTTGTAACGGATTATGCAGAAACACTGCCCCCCCTAGCTAGTGGAATTTCAGCGGAGTATCCCGGATAATAATCACGGCATCTTTTACGTCGATTGGTGCGCTGCTGGGCAATAGCATCCCAGTTGCAGTTAGTTTCTGGCCCTCTCGGCCTGAAACCTCATTTTGATCTACTACAAGCTGGATATTTTTTGCATTAACACTGGGCATGTCACAGCCAGCATTTATTATATTTGGCTCGGAAAGCTCAACCCAGTAGATAGGGTTTTCACTTCCATTATGTGGGTTTATGATCACTGAGTGTTTAAGAGTTCCAGTGACAGTGGATAGCTCGTAGCACCATTCTAGAGTTTCCTCTGCCAGAGTGCTTGAGCTTATCCCCAGAATACTGAATGAGATAATGGATGCGAGGATGTTTCTATTCATTATGTTTCTCGGGGTTATTGGTTGGTCTAAATGCTTATCTAACGCTTAGATAACCGTCCTTGCCTCGCCAAAAAAACAGCCCACTCGGAGCCTTAGGACGTATTGTAAAAACTACCCGCAAGGAGCGGTTCATCGACTTGTTGTACAGAGCCGCTGACACAAATGTTCAGCGCTTCTTTATTAATGGAAATTCCTTTTGAGCGTCGTGACCACCAGCGACGACTTAACTGCGCTGGCCCGCCACAGGTTTTGCAATAAACTACCATCGATAGCCGATCAACACTACTTGCATGCGGCATAGACTCGACCGTACCGCACTCTTCCTTGCATCGCTCATACCGTAACCTACTCGCCGAAGCATACAGCCCGTAATATCGAATGGTATGCAAACCTTTGGGCGGTACATGCCGGAGTAACCGAGCTATAAAATCCATCGGCTTGAGTCGTTGCTGTTTAATGCGTTTATCACGATGATCCAGATAGCTCATTGTTACAACGTCGGCAGTCATTTGTTTTAATTGTCGCGGATCAACAGGCCCACCTTTACAATAACGTGCCAGATAAAGCACCACACCTTTACCATGCGCATAACGTTCTTCAATACGCACACACCAATGCTTTTTGTACAAACTCCGATACATCAACCAAAACTCAGAGTCCGACATCGTTGGCGGCAAGATCAACTCTCCTTCATCAAACGCCGCTTTAATAAAAGATTGCAGCTTGCCACGATAGACCGAACGA
>JAAZCO010000290.1 GCA_012513235.1 Gammaproteobacteria bacterium | reverse complement strand
GTGAGATTGAGGCATCACCGCGCGGGCACAAGTGCCCGCCCTACGAAAAGATACCCACACAAGCCTCACCAACACCACCATTGCTCAACAAGTACCTCGTGCGTGCTGCGACAAGCGCAGCCATGGATGGCGCAGCGCCCGACTTGGGGCGGAAAGCCCTGTGGAGGGAATAGCAGCATGCACGAGGTACGCTATGCACCGATATTGCGGCTACAGGCATTATGGGTATACGCGGATATTGCAGCCCCAGACATTAGAGGCATGCGCCAGCCCGGTTGTTAAGCAAACACAACATCACACCGGGTTATTGCACTCAACATAATGATGCTCAATACCAAAGCGCTGCGCCAGCCACTCACCTAACGCCTGCACCCCATAACGCTCAGTGGCATGGTGGCCCGCAGCAAAGAAGCTAATGCCATTTTCCTGTGCCTCATGGAAAGTACGCTCCGACACCTCACCGGTAATATAGGCATCCACACCCGCCGCAATCGCCTGCTCGATATAGCCTTGCGCACCACCCGTACACCAGGCCACCCGCTGAATCGGCTGACCATGATCCACCACCAACGGCGCACGATCTAAAGCACCAGCAATACGCGCAGCAAACTCACTTGCCGACAAAGCAACATCCAGTTCACCAATCAAACCCACATTACGCGGATTATTTGGCTCCAAAGGCCCCGTCACCGTCAAACCCAAACGCTGCGCCAACTGCACGTTATTACCCACTTCTGGGTGCACATCCAGCGGCAAATGATAAGCAATTAAATTCATATCATGCGCTAATAACGCCTTAATCCGCCGCTGTTTCATCCCGACAATCGGCTGATCTTCACCTTTCCAAAAATAACCGTGATGCACTAAAATCGCATCCGCTTGCAACTCAATCGCCGCATCAATCAACGCCTGACTGGCCGTTACACCGCTGACAATGCGCTGAATCTGCAACTTACCTTCCACTTGCAAGCCGTTCGGACAGTAATCACTGATAGCGCTGACATTCAGAAACTGCTCAAGATCCTGCAGAAGAAGAGTGCGATCAACAAACATAATTATTCCTTAGTAGTAATGGGTGATACTTTAATTCACGCGCGCATTCTATAATGCATCTTATTAGTATTAGTAACGATGGTAACGCATCGTCTCGTCTGCCAGTTAATCCTTACAGTGTGTTATGACACTCAGCTGTATCAGCTGAGTTTTTTTATTTAGGAATGATCTATTAATATGTCACGGTTCTTTAAAGTGTATGGCTGGCCATTAGTGGTGGGGCTATTAGTGGCGCTGCTGCTGATCGAGCGTTTTCCGCATTGGGTGGGTTTGCCCAGCTTTGATCTTAATATTCAGCAAGCACCGGTTTATAAACATGTGTCTGGCAGTGGTCCGGTCTCTTATGCCGACGCCGTCAGCCATGCCTCACCCGCAGTGGCCAACTTATACACCGCCAAATTGGTGAGCAAACCTTTGCACCCACTGTATTCTGATCCAACCTTTAAGCAGTTTTATGGTGATAATTTGCCGCGGCAAAAACGTATGGAGTCTAGTCTCGGTACGGCTGTGTTAATGAGCAAAGAAGGCTACTTGCTGACCAATAACCATGTCACTGCTGGCGCTGACCAAATTATTGTTGCGCTCAAAGATGGCCGTGAAACCCTTGCTCGGGTGATTGGTAGTGACCCTGAAACTGATTTGGCCGTATTGAAAATTGATTTGCCCGACTTACCTGCTATTACTCTAGGGCGCTCTGACACCATTCGTATTGGTGATGTGGTGCTGGCCATTGGTAACCCTTTTGGTGTGGGGCAAACCGTCACCATGGGTATTATCAGTGCTACGGGGCGTAACCAGTTGGGCCTCAATACCTATGAGGACTTTATTCAGACGGATGCAGCGATTAATCCAGGCAACTCTGGCGGCGCTTTAGTGGATGCGCAGGGTAATTTGCTGGGAATTAATACCGCGATTTTCTCCCGTTCGGGCGGCTCGCAGGGGATTGGTTTTGCTATTCCAGTTAAGCTGGCGCTGGATGTGATGCGCTCCATTGTTGAGCGCGGGCAAGTGGTACGTGGCTGGTTGGGGTTGGAAGTGCAGGCGTTAACGCCTGAGTTGTCGGAGTCGTTTGGTTTGCTCGACAGCCCCGGTATTTTAGTGGCGGGTGTGTATCGTGATGGACCCGCGGCGAAAGCGGGGCTGAAACCGGGTGATGTGATTCTAAAAATTGC
>JAAZCO010000289.1 GCA_012513235.1 Gammaproteobacteria bacterium | reverse complement strand
CGAATATTCTCAAATTTTACGCCTTTTACCACGCGGCCATTTTCAACATCAAGGCAAGGAATGATACGTTTCGCGAGCGTCATGCGGCTCTCCACAGAGTCAGTTAAGTTGTTGTATTGTGATAAAAAAAGCCCTTGTTTAAAAGGGCTTTTTTAAATGATTACTTGAAGCTATCGCACAAGGCTTGCGCCTCAGCAATATCCAGCGTGCCTTCATAAATCGCACGGCCAGTAATAGCACCGACAATGCCCGGTGCACGTGCGTTTAATAAGGACTGCACATCACCCACATTATGAATACCACCTGAAGCAATCACCGGAATGCTGGTAGCGCGCGCTAAAGCAGCAGTGGCTTCAACGTTACAGCCCTGCATCATGCCGTCTTTGGCGATATCAGTGTAAACAATGGCAGAGACGCCATCAGCTTCAAAGCGCTTAGCTAAATCAGTCACTTGCAGCTCGCTGATTTCAGCCCAGCCATCGGTGGCAACAAAACCATTCATGGCATCGAGGCCCACAATCACCTTACCTGGAAAAGCTTTACAGGCTTCTGCGACAAACTCAGGCTCTTTCACTGCTTTGGTGCCAATAATCACATAGCTAACACCGGCGCGCACATAGTGCTCGATGGTCTCAAGATTACGGATACCGCCGCCAATTTGAATTGGCAGATTTGGGTAACGCGCGGCAATCGCCTTAACTACGTCACCGTTAACGGGCTCACCAGCAAAAGCACCATTAAGGTCAACGAGGTGCAAACGACGGCAACCCGCCTCAACCCACTTTGCGGCCATTTCCACTGGATCATTTGAAAAAACAGTAGAATCTTCCATACGCCCTTGGCGCAGTCGAACACACGCACCATCTTTTAAATCAATCGCGGGAATAATCAGCATTAAATCAATCTGCCTAAAAGTTAAATGAATAAATCAACTCAGAACTCAACGCTACCAGCGCCCATCCCAAGCCACAAAATTCTGTAAAAGTTGCAAGCCATTGCTCTGGCTTTTTTCTGGGTGAAATTGCACGGCAAAGCGCGAGCCATCGGCCAACGCAGCAGCAAACTCAACACCATACTGACAACTGCCGGCCACTTGGCGCGGGTTCTCAGCTTCAACATAATAACTGTGCACAAAATAAAATCGTGCTTGATCGGAAATGTTATGCCACAGCGGATGCGGCAAACGTTGCTCAACGCTATTCCAGCCCATATGCGGCACTTTTAAGCGTTGCTGATCTTGATACAAAGATTGGCCAAAAGCACGCACACGCCCCGGAATTAAGCCCAAGCAATCCACGCCACCGTTTTCTTCGCTGCTATCGAGCAAAGCCTGCATGCCCACACAAATCCCCAGAAAAGGACGGTCACTGCTGACTTCACGAATCACATCGAGCAACTGATGCTGCTGCATTTGCGCCATGCAATCGCGTATTGCGCCCACACCCGGCAGCACAATACGGTCCGCATCGCGAATCACTTGTGGGTCGCTAGTAATCTGCACGCGAGCTGAACCCACGTGCTCCAGCGCCTTACCCACTGAATGTAAATTACCCATCCCGTAATCAATTACGGCGATGGTTTGCATCACAGGCTACCCTTGGTAGACGGCATGCGATCGCCCATACGTGGATCAACCTCTACCGCCATACGCAGTGCGCGGCCAAAGGCCTTAAACACTGTTTCAATCTGGTGGTGAGTATTGGTGCCACGCAGAGTATCAATGTGCAGGGTGACTTGCGCGTGATTGACAAAACCTTGGAAGAACTCTTGGAACAAGTCCACATCAAAGCCGCCTACAGTAGCGCGGGTAAAAGGCACATGCATCTGCAAACCTGGACGGCCAGAGAAGTCTAAGGCAACGCGTGATAAGGCTTCGTCCATGGGCACATAAGAGTGACCATAACGACGTAAGCCACGCTTATCGCCTACTGCTTTAGCAAAGGCCTGGCCAATGGTGATACCCACATCTTCAACGGTGTGGTGATCATCAATGTGCAGGTCGCCAGTGCATTCAATATCTAAATCAATCAAACCGTGGCGTGCCACTTGATCCAGCATGTGCTCTAAAAAAGGCACTCCAATGGCAAAACGTCCTTCACCCGTACCATCTAAATTAATAGTGGCCTTCACTTGAGTCTCAAGTGTATTACGCTCAACAGAAACCTTACGCTCGGTCATGATTTACTCCACCGCTAAAAGCCGCATAATACGGCCGAGTTGTTTCATTAATTACCTATTATAGGCTTGCAACGACGATGACTGCTACCGATAGACGTTTTTGAGCGGTACACTAACT